>JBBSLR010000054.1:0-10218 GCA_038255045.1 Phormidesmidales cyanobacterium | reverse complement strand
TGCCGGGGCTACGTCAGATCAAGTGTGAGGTGTATGGAGAGGCAGGCCAGTGCTTTTTGCAGGGTCTCAACACCGCCGCCAGCACCGACAGCCGCGAGTTTGGCCTGGTGTTGCAGAGAGATATTTTGGGGCAGGTGGTCTGTCGGTTTCCGTGAGGGTGGGCGGGCAAAGGGTTGCGAGAAGCCGGTTATGAGAAGCCGGTTATGAGAAGCCCTCGACGATGGCCATGATTTCGGTAGGCGAGTCAACCCGGTAAGCTTGGATGCCAAGGGCGCGGGCGGTGGCGACGTTGCGGGCACCATCGTCAAAAAAGGCCACGGTGTCGGCGGGGGCATCGAGGGTGGTGAGCAGGTGCTCAAAGATGGTGGCGCTGGGCTTCATCAGGCCAATTTTGTAGCTCAAAAACAGCTGATCGAGGGAGTCAAAGAAGTCGTAGCGATCGCGCAGCCGCTCGTAGTGGGCCGGGTTGGTATTTGACAGCAGCGACAGGTGGTAGCGGGGCCTGAGGGTGCTGAGCATCTCCTTGCAGCCGGGCAGGGGGGCCTGCACAATTTCTAGAAACTCGTGCTTGACCACCTCGGGAGCCAGGGCCAGATCAAATTCTTGAATGAAGGCGGTGGCAAACGCATCAAAATCGGTGCGGCCACTCTCAAAATCGACGGTGCTGGGGGCACTCACCCAGAGTTTATGCAGTTCGTCGATGGCAAGGGGGCGACCCAGCAGGGTTTTAACCCGGTCGAGCCACTGTAGCTCGACTAGCACCCCACCCATATCAAACACAATGTGTGTAATGGCCATTGTCGTTGCCCCACCCAAAATTACCAGACCTACCTTACCGGGCTTTGACCCCGGTGTCAGCGTTGGCGATCACCAAGGGGGCTGGGGTATGGCGATCGCTATAAATCCTGTGACGAGAGGTTACGATTTGTCGCCCCAGGGCGACCTGCAAGCGCTAAAAAATAGCTTGAAACGACTGTCTAGCAAGGGCTACAGCCCCTGTCTCCCACGGTAACAACTACGTCAAAGTCGGCCTCGCAGCAAGAATAGTTCACACTGGCCGTCAGGGAAGTTCGCTAGGCTGAAGTCATTGATAGATAACCGATAGATAACCAATACCGCGCCTCAACCTACAGCATTCCACCGGCCTACATCAATGAATACACTCTCTCATCCCCGCGCTCATATCCCCACCGCTAACCCCACCCGCTGGGTCGGAGCGGTTTTGTTTGCGCTGATGTTTTGGTTCAGCAGCAGCCTGCTGATGGATTTTGTGATTATGCCGGGGCTGTTTGTCGGCGGCATGATCAGCCAGCCCGACTTTGGCTCGGCCGGCTACGCCATGTTTTGGGTGTTTAATCGTCTAGAGCTGCTGTGCGCCGCCGTGATTGTAACCGGGCTGCTGGTCGCTCGGCAGTCTCGCGCGCAGAAACCCGTGATGGCTAGCGGTCTGCTCAGCCGCTGGGCCATTGAGCTAGCCCTGGGTCTGCTGGCCCTCACCCTGGTGCTGACCTACGCGATCGCCCCCGCTATGGGTGCCCTGGGCGCAGCCCCAGATCCCTTTGCGGCCACCGTTGAGCTGCCCGCTGCCATGGCCAAAATGCACGGGCTGTACTTTGGCCTAGAGGCGCTCAAGCTGCTGGGCTGCGGCGCACTGTTGAGTTTGCTCTACGGCGACCTCAGCCGAGCCGACACCCTTTAGGAGATTTCCAGGAAAGCAGATACCAGCTTTATTTCAGCGCCTGTAGCCGCCGTCGGGTGGGCACTGCCCACCGTTGGGAAACTATTTTCCAGAAGTCGCCTCAGCTCTAACCTCGCCTAAAGCAACCCCCTGACTCGTTCTCTGAAGAATTAGTCAGGGGGCTTTTGTTGTCCTGGGCTAGAACTGCCGGCTCTGGCTCTGGGGCTATAGCCGAATGTTGACCAGGCTCTGGCGGGGGCTGGCGGTGCGGCCGTCGCGAATTTGTTCGTAGAGCTGGCGCTCGCTGTCGCTCAGGGTCGCCGGGGGCGCGATCGTCACTTTGATCAGCAGGTCACCGCGATCGCCCTTCAGACTCGGCCAGCCCTTGCCCCGCAGCCGCAGGCTCTGGCCCGACTTAATGCCCGCAGGCAGGTTCATGGTGACACTGCCGTCGGGGGTGGGTACCTCGATTTTGCCCCCCAGCACCGCCTCGTCGGGGGCGATGGGCACCTCGGCGGTGAGGCTGTCGCCCTCCAGCTTAAAGAAATTGTGGGGGTCGAGCTGCACCACCAGGTAAATATCGGCGGGCTGCTTGCTGTAGGGGTTGATCGGGCCTTTACCCTTGAGGCGAATTTTGCTGCCCTGCTTGGCTCCGGGGGGAATGCGGACATCGACGCTGTCGCTGCCAATGCGCAGACGCTTTTGGGTGCCGTGAAAGGCTTCGCTAAAGGTAAGGCGAATGCTGGCCTCTTGGTCAAAGGATCGGTTGGCAGCAGGGTCGTAGCCAATCCCTGGCCCCCCGGTGCCAGCCCCCGGAGTGCCGTAGGGGTAGGCGCGCCCGCCGCCGCTGCTGCCGGGGGTGGCGAAACGGCCCAGCAGCTCATTGATAAACTCGTCAAAGCTGCCGTAGTTGCTAAAGTCAAAGCCGCCCATGTCGCCGGGGCTGCCGTAGGCGCTACCGGCCCCGGTCCGACTGGCCTGCTGCCAGTACTGGCCGTACTGGTCATATTTTTTGCGCTTGTCAGCGTCAGAGAGCACCTCGTAGGCTTCGCTCACCTCTTTAAACTTAGCCTCGGCGGTCTTGTCGTCGGGGTTGACGTCGGGGTGGTGCTTGCGGGCCAGCTTGCGAAAGGACTGTTTAATCTCGTCGGCACCTGCCGTGCGACTGACGCCCAGCACCGCATAGTAATCTTTAAAGCCCGTAGCAGCCATTCCCGTCCTCCTTAAAAACCTGCGCCAGCTCGGCCGGGCGACTTGATTGTAGTCAGCATTGTAGTCAGATCTAGGGGAAGCCGCAGCCTGCGCCCTCAAAGCCCATCCCATGCTTGGATCAAGCCTAACAAACCCAGGGCCAGAGAGGGTGCGGTTTTCCCGGTCGAGGTGGGTCTGGTGGGTCAGAGTTAGCCCAGGCCAATCACCTCATCGAGTTCGGCGTAGTCGGGTAGGGTGGTGTCGATGGCGGTGCCGTTGCGAATCACCACGCGATCGCCCTGGTGCCGCGCCAGCAGCTCGCTAAAGCTGCGGCCCTTAAACACCACCAGATCGGCGGCGCGACCCACCCCGATCAGCCCGACATCTAGCCCCATGGTCTGGGCCGGGGTGCGGGTCACGGCCTGGGGCCAATCGCCTATGGGGCGATCGAGCTGGCCAATGCGCACCGCCTGGGTAAACACCTCCACCATGTCGTGGTCGCCGTAGGCAAAAAAGGCGTCGCGGCAGTTGTCGCTGGCCAGGGCGATCGCCACCTCAAACTGGCGCAGCTCGGGCAGCAGCGTCACCCCCCGATAGCGGGGCATGCGGCCCGGCTGGCGGTCTTGCAGGTAGAGGTTGCACATGGGCAGACTCACTACGCTAATGCCCGCCTGCTTGAGCAGGGCCAGGGTGGCTTGGGCGCGATCGCTGGCCTGCACCGACAGACTACAGCAGTGGCCGCAGTTGACCTTGCCCTCAAACCCACGGCGCAGCTTGGTCTCAGCCACCACCCTCAGCCCCTCAGCGTTGGGGTCAAGGCTTTCGTCTACGTGAAAGTCGAGGTCTAGCCCCCGCGCCTCAGCCAGCTCAAAGGCCCGCTCAATCTGGGCCGGCATCCCCGGCTGGGGGTAGATCACGCCGCCCAAAATGCCGCCGTACTCAGCCACGGTATCCGCCAGCTTTTCAGCCTCCGGGCGCTCGTAGTAGTCCATTGGCACTAGGCTCACCGCCTGGAGGTCAATTTTGCCCGCCCATTCCTGCCGCAGCCGGTCGAATACGGCAAAGCTAATGTCCTCCTGCCCGTCCAGACAGTCTAGGTGGGTGCGCACCGCCTGGGTGCCGTGGGCATAGCTGCACCGCAGGCCAAAGCTCATGCGGGGGTAGAGGTCTTCAGCGTTCCAGTGGCTGTGGTCGGCTTCGGCGGCCTTGAGGGCTGAGTCAAAGGTGCCGTCGGGGTTGGGGTTGCGAAACCAGGTCTGGCCCTTATCCAAATGGGTGTGGCAGTCGGCAAAGCAGGGCCACACCAGACCCTGACGCACATCCCAGGCGGGTTGATCGGCGGCCAGGGGCTGACTGGCGGGCATGATGGCGACAATGAGGCCGTCTCTTATTTCCAGGTGGGCGGCGACCAGGTCTTCTGATATCGGGGGGGCAGATAGGGCGGCGATCGCAGCTTTCCACGCCACCGATTCATCGATGCAGGCCAGGGGCAGGCGGGCATTTTGTAGCCAGTAGTGAGCAGAAGACCGTTTCAAAAACTCGGGCAGGGCGGTTGAATTCATAGTATTTGGCTAAACAACTTGTCAGGTCACCGCCGCTAGGGGACGTGCGCCTAAATAAAGTACCGGAGGCGTTGATCACTGTAGGGTGCATAACGCTAAGGCGAGGCTCCGCCAACGCGCAGCAATGCACCAATAGACAAGATGGCAGTTGGTACCTTATTTTCTTGCGAGTCCCTAGGCTTTCAGAATCACCGGCGCGATCAGGCCCCAAACTCACTGTAGGTCTCTAAGCATAGAGTCCCATAGGATCGTGAATTAAGTAACGTGGGATAGCTGTCCCGGCTGTCCACGATCAGGCAAGGTGCCTGACCTATAAGAATTGCACGTTAAAAAATCCATGTTCCGTAGCCTACTTCCAAAGCTTCTCAGGTTAGATTTTGAACTGCTTAAACGGAGTGCTGCGACTGCGCCATCGACTGCCTCAACAGGTTTTTGAAGATTCATTTCGTTTTTTGGCAAAATAGTACAAGAGAACTAAGCTATTTGAGCGGTTAGCCAATGTTGAACCTACTCGGTAACGATCATGCCTGAGTCAAGCGCCATTGCCCTAAGGCCAGCTACCCTCAGCGATATAGCCCTACTCCGCCACTGGGATCAGCAACCCCAGGTGGTCGCCGCCGACCCCAACGACGACTGGGGAAGGGAGGCCGAGCTAGCCCGCACCCCCGCCTGGCGCGAGCAGTTGATCGCTGAGCTAGACGGTCGCCCCATTGGCGTTGTGCAAATCATTGACCCCGCCCCAGAAGACAGCCACTACTGGGGCGAGGTGCCTGCCAATTTGCGGGCGATCGACATTTGGATTGGCCAACCCACCGAGTTGGGCAAAGGCTACGGCACCACCATGATGCGGTTGGCCCTGGCCCGCTGCTTTGCGGCCCCTGAGGTGACTGCGGTGCTGATTGACCCGCTGGCCAGCAACATCCGCGCCCACCGCTTCTACCAGCGCCTCGGGTTCACGTTTTTGGAGCACCGCCGCTTTGGCGACGACGACTGCTCGGTCTATCGTCTAGACCGAGCCACCTGGGCTGAGTTAAATGCCAAAGTCCCCGAGCTACGGTACTGAGACGGTTTCTAGAAAACGTCTTCCCCAGGGTGGGCAATGCCCTCTGGTACCAGCCCATGAGCAGTTGTTGAATTAAGGAGAATCAGCACTATGCCTGGCAACGCTAAACCAACCGTGGCCACCATTATTCCGACCCTGCGGTACCACAATGCGGCAGCAGCAGTTGAGTGGTTGTGCAAAGCCTTTGGCTTTGAGCAGCACCTGGTCGTGCCCAATGCAGACGGTACCATGGCCCACGCCGAGCTCACCTTTGGCAACGGCATGATCATGCTGGGTTCCGTCCGTAAGGACACCTTTGGTCAACTCCAGCAGCCTCCCCGCCAGCGAGGCGATGTCGTCACCCAAAGCCCTTACATTGTGGTGGATGAGGTGGATCAGCACTACAAAACTGCGATCGCCGCCGGAGCCGAAATCGTCATCGATATTCAAGACCAAGACTACGGCGGGCGCGACTATTCTTGCCGCGACCCAGAGGGTTACCTGTGGAATTTTGGCACCTACGACCCATGGAGCACCGCGCCACCCAACGACGAAATCACTCACCTGGAATAAAAATTA
Organism: Phormidesmidales cyanobacterium; assembly: GCA_038255045.1. Taxonomy (GTDB): domain Bacteria; phylum Cyanobacteriota; class Cyanobacteriia; order Phormidesmidales; family Phormidesmidaceae; genus Nodosilinea. The sequence goes on along the minus strand of JBBSLR010000054.1, from coordinate 4,166 downwards.
GCCCCCTGTCGATCGCCCTTCTACCCATTCGACTAATGGGTAGAGCCAGGGGTGCGCGTTGCCCATGCCCGCGCTGAAATCAGCCCAGGAGTCGTTCCTGAAACAATCCCGCTCGTTTGATGTAACTCAGTTATTCAAGTATTCAAGGAGACCATGATGCAAGTTAATCCTTACCTGATGTTCGATGGTCAATGCGAAGCCGCCTTCACGTTCTACCACCAGGTTTTAGGTGGAGAGCTAGGCGACATGATGACCTTCGCTGGTTCCCCTGCCGAGGCCGAAGTGCCCCCCGAATTTGGCCCCAAAATCATGCATACCCAACTTACCTTCGGCGACTGGGCGATCATGGGGTCTGACTGCCCCCCTGGGCAATACCAGGTGCCCCAAGGCATCTCGGTTTCTCTACAAATTTCTGACCCAGACAAGGCCGAGCAAATCTTTCAAGCCCTGGCCGAAGGCGGCAGCATTCAAATGCCCCTAGAAAAAACCTTCTGGGCGCAGCGCTTTGGCATGGCAACCGATAAGTTTGGCATTCCCTGGATGATCAACTGCGATTAATCGCAACAGACACTAGCCCTCAAAAACGACCACTTAAGGAGAAACCAAATGACCACCACAACCGACCTACAACAGACCCCGCCCCAAACCGAACAACCCCAAAAAGAGCACCAGTGGCTACAGCAAATGGTGGGCGAGTGGGCCTACGACATTGAGGCTCCTACGGGGCCAGACCAACACCCTGAGCAATCTAAAGGTACAGAAACAGTCAGGCCGCTCGACGGCCTTTGGGTGATCGCTGAAGGCCAGGGCGACATGTGCGGTAGCCCTGCCACCACCCTTATGACCCTTGGCTATGATCCTCAAAAACAGCGCTTTGTCGGCACCTGGGTGGGGTCAATGATGACCCACCTCTGGGTATACGAAGGCGAACTCGACGCCGCTGAGCAAGTGCTCACCCTGAACTCTGAAGGCCCGGCCATGGGTGGCGATCACAAACTGGCCCAGTACAGAGACGTAATCGAATTTAAGAGTGCTGACCATCGGGTGCTGACCTCTTTTTGCCTAGGCGATGACGGCCAGTGGCACCAGTTTATGACGGCAAACTACCACCGTCAGTCGTAAAGCGATCGCCAGTCTGGTTAGAACATGCCAAAGTCTCTGGAGCGATCGCTTTACGCCAGTTCGCCAACCGAGTTTTCCCTAAGCATTAGGAGTCTAACAAGGCCAGGGCCTGGGGGATCTGATCCTTCACCGAGGCAGCCGATCGCACCAGCGCCGCCTGCTCTCCTGGGGTCAGGGTCAGCTCTAAAATGTCTTCAATGCCCCCCTGCCCCAGGCGACAGGGCACCCCCAGGTAGAGGTCATCGAGGCCATACTGGCCCGTCAGGTGGGCGGCAATGGGCAAAATGCGCCGCTGGTTCAACAGCATCGCCTCCACCATCACGTAGGCAGCAGAGGCCGGGGCGTAGTAGGCACCGCCCTGCTTAAGCAGCTGCACAATTTCCGCCCCGCCATTGCGGGTGCGCTCAATTAGCTCCCCTAGGCGCGGGGCGGGAATCAGCTCTGTGACGGGTATGCCGCTGACGGTGGTGTAGCTGGGCAGGGGCACCATCAGGTCGCCGTGGCCCCCCAGCACCATGGCCGACACGTCTCGGGGCGGCACCCCCAACTCCCAGGCCAGAAAGGTTTGAAACCGAGCCGAGTCGAGCACCCCGGCCATGCCCATTACCCGATGGGGCGGCAAGCCGCTGACCTTCCAGGCCAGGTAGGTCATCACGTCGAGGGGGTTAGTCACTACAATTACGCTGGCGTTGGGCGACACCGCCAGCGCCTGGCGTAGGGTATCCGCCACAATTTTGCCGTTGACCTGGGTGAGGTCGTCGCGGGTCATGCCGGGGCGACGGGGTAGCCCGGCGGTGATCACCACCATGTCTGAGTGGGCGGTGTCTTGGTAGTCGTTGGTGCCGACAATGGTGCGGTTGTGGCCCTCGCTGCCCGCCGCCTGGGACAGATCTAGGGCCACCCCCTGGGGCCGCCCCGACACAATATCGACCAGCACCACATTGGCCAAGTTGTGTTCGAGAATGCGCTGGGCCAGGGTGCTGCCGACATTGCCAGCTCCCACAACGGTGACCTGGCTAGGAAGGTGCGGTAGGGGCAGCGAGGCGTCGGTCATGGCGATAGAAGCGGCTAGGACAGTTGATTGTCCTTAGCCTACCAGGGAACTTCGATGGGGCTGGGGAATAGGCCGATAGCTGCCAGGCAGTTAAACTTTACAACTTAGAATTGTTGTGATTTAGATCATAGGGAACTGTGATAGCTACATGGCGATTCTGTGATTGGCTAGAATTTTTGGGAATACTTACTAACACTTCACAGTTTGGCTATGAATGCTGCCGGGGAAATAGGGGATGCTAAGCCCATGCCCCTGAAATTGTTCCTGTTATGAAGCCTGTCACTGCCCTATCCGGCCCTATACCCCTTGGGGTTTCAGAGAATATGGACCCCGCCTCAGACGATCACAACAGCATCGACTTGGTAGCCGATATTGCCATGGCTCCAGAGTGCAATATTCGGCTCTTTAACGGGGGAGAAACCATTTTCATTGAGGGCAGCTCTGCCGACAAAGCCTATATTATCGAGTCGGGCTTTGTCGAAATCTTTGTGGGCACGGGTAAAGATTCTCTACAGCTCAATGTGCTTGGCCCAGGGGATATTTTTGGCGAGATGGGGATTATTGATGCGTCGCCCCGGTCGGCATCGGCGAGGGCGGTCAACCCCTGCCGCTGCATTATAATATCGGCGGCCCAGGTAGCCGAGCGCATTGAGTTGTCATCGCCCATGGTGCGGCTGCTGATATCTATGTCGCTGCACCGCAACCGAGCCTACAACACTTATTTTAGAACGCTGGCTAACCCCCAGGGGGGCCTGCCCAGCCCGGCGGTGACGGAGATAGCCTACGTCAAGAGTCAGCAGCACCAGCAGATTTTAGACGACATTAAGCTAGAGTCTGACCTGCAAAATGCCGTGCGCAACAGCGAGCTGTTTCTGGTTTATCAGCCTCTCCTAAATCTCAGCACGGGCAAAATAATTGGCTTTGAATCGCTATTGCGGTGGCAATGCCCCCAGCGGGGTCTGGTGTCTCCCCAGCAGTTTATTGCGTTAGCCGAGGAAACCACCCTAATTTTGACCATGGGCGACTGGATTTTAGAGCGTTCCTGCGCCGACCTGCGCCGATTTCAAGACCAGCTTGACCGTCTAGAACAGGCAGACGACAACTTTTTTATTAGCGTCAATATCTCTGTGCGGCAGTTTCAGCAGCCCGATTTCTTTGATCGGCTGATTGGCTGCACTCGCCGCCACGGGGTCAGCGCCCATCACATTAAGCTCGAAGTCACCGAGCGCATTTTTTTAGATGAGAGCGAGGCCATTGACTCGATTAATAAATGCCGCGCCGCTGGGTTTGAGGTCTCCCTCGATGACTTTGGCACCGGCTACTCTAGCCTCAACTACCTTGAGCGCTGTGAAATTGACTGCTTGAAAATTGACCAGTCGTTTATTCAAAAGCTGTGCAGCAGCGATCGCGCCAAAATCTTGGTCAGCTCAATCATCGACATTGCCCGTCAGCTGGGCCTGCCCACCGTCGCCGAGGGGGTTGAAACCCCAGCCCAAATGGATGCGCTGCGGGCCATGGGCTGCGACATTGGTCAGGGGTTTTTGTTCAGCCGTCCCCTACCGCTGGCGGAGGCGTTGGCTTTGCTGGGCCAGCCCATCGAGCTTTAAAGCGCATGGGGCCGGGTTTTGCCTAGGGAAAAACCGCCGCGCCCGAGCTGGACGTGGCGCACCATAGAATAAACAACACAATTTGGCTTAATTTGATAGAATGCAGTCTATATTCAAGCTGTACTCCGAGGGGAGTGGGGAGGTTTTTTGGTGATTCACGCTACGCTGCACCAGCTAAAGGTCTTTGAAGCGACTGCCCGCCACGGCAGCTTTACCCGTGCCGCTGAAGAACTCTACCTGACCCAGCCCACCGTATCGATTCAGGTAAAGCAGCTCACCAAGGCGGTGGGCCTGCCTCTGTTTGAGCAGATTGGCAAACGCCTCTACCTCACCCAGGCGGGCCAAAAGCTGCTAGAAACCTGCCAAGAAATTTTTACCGGCCT
>JBBSLR010000053.1:0-10228 GCA_038255045.1 Phormidesmidales cyanobacterium | reverse complement strand
CGGTGGCGGTGGGGCCGGGGGGGTTTACGGGCACCCGCCTGGGGGTGGTGACGGCCCGCACCCTGGCTCAACAGCTAGAGGTACCGCTGTTTGGGGTGTCGAGCCTGGCGGCAGTAGCCCAGCGTCACCTCACCGCCCAACCCCAAAACGCACCTCAGGACATTGCGGTCGAGATGCAGGCCCAGCGGGGGCAGATCTACACCGCCATCTACCGGCCCACTGCCCAGGATCTAGAGACTATTCAGCCCGATCAGGTGCGATCACCCGAAACCTGGGAAACGGCTCTCAAAGCCCAGCCCCAGCCCCTAGAGCGAGTCGCGGCAGGGGATAACCTGGGGGAAACAGTAGTGCAGGTGCTAGAACTAGCCTATCGGCGCTGGCAAGGGGGCGATCGCCCCGGCTGGGCCACGGTACTGCCCTACTACGGCCAGCACCCGGTGGATCGCTAGGCGGCGGCCAAGGTATCGCTCCAGGCAGATTTTGAAAAGTGGGGCGGCTACAATCGTGGGCAACGCCTTGGGCAGCAGTCTCTTCGCTGCTCAGGGCTAGACCAAACTGCCCCCCTCAGGTCTTTACCGTGGCCAAACCGATTATTTTCACCGTCGATGACGACCCCGATGTCTTGCAGGCGATCGCCCGCGACCTGCGGCGGCACTACGGCGAGCACTACCGCATCATGCGGGCCAGCTCTGGGGCGATCGCCCTCGAAGCCCTGCAGCAAGTCGTCCAGCGCGGCGACCCGGTGGCGCTGCTGCTGGTCGATCAGCGCATGCCCGAAATCAGCGGCGTGGAGTTTTTAGCGCAGGCCGTGCCCCTGGTGCCCGAGGCCAAACGGGCCTTGCTCACAGCCTACAGCGACACCGATGCCGCCATTCGCGCCATCAACGAGGTCAGCCTCGACTACTACCTGCTCAAGCCCTGGGACCCGCCGGAGGAAAACCTGTATCCGGTGATCGACGACCTGCTGGCCGACTGGCAGGCCAATTTTCGGCCCCCGTTCGAGGGCATTCGGGTGGTGGGCGATCGCTGGAACCCCCAGAGCCACGAAATCAAAGACTTTCTGGCCCGCAACCAGATCCCCTACCGCTGGCTCGATGTCGAGCGCAGCGAGGAGGCCCGCACCCTGGCGGGCTGTGTGACCGATGGCAAACTGCCCCTGGTGCTGTTTACCGACGGCGAGCCCCTGCGCCAGCCCAGCACCACAGAACTGGCGACTCGCATTGGCCTACAAACCACGGCGGCCAAGCCCTTCTACGACCTGGTGATTGTCGGGGGCGGCCCCGCCGGGCTGGCGGCGGCGGTCTACGGCGCGTCGGAGGGGCTGCACACCGTGCTGATCGAGCGCGAGGCCCCCGGCGGCCAGGCGGGCACCAGCTCCCGGATTGAAAACTACCTGGGCTTTCCGGTGGGGCTGAGCGGCAGCGACCTGGCCCGCCGCGCCGTCAGCCAGGCCCGCCGCTTTGGGGTCGAAATTCTCACGCCCCAGTCGGTGCAGGCGCTGCGAACCGACCATGACTACCGGCTGCTCACCCTCAGCGACGGCAGCGAGATCAGCACCCAGGCGGTGATTTTGGCCCTGGGGGTCTCGTGGCGGCGGCTAGATACCCCTGGCCTAGAGCAATTGACTGGGGCGGGGGTCTACTACGGCGCGGCCCAAACCGAAGCCCTGGCCTGCGCCGGAGAAGACGTCTACCTGATCGGGGGGGCCAACTCCGCCGGGCAGGCAGCGATGAACTTTGCCAAGTACGCTAAGTCAGTAACCATGCTGGTGCGGGGCGACTCGCTGACCAAGAGCATGTCGCAGTACCTAATCGACCAGATCGCCGCCACGCCCAACATCACCGTGCAGACCCACACCAGCGTGATCGAAGCCAAGGGCGGTACCCAGCTAGAGGCGCTGGTGCTGCAAAATGCCATTACCGGGGCCACCGAAACCGTGCCCGCCCAGTCTCTATTTATTTTCATCGGGGCCATTCCCCACACCGACTGGCTGGAGGATATGGTGCAGCGGGATGGCCGGGGCTACCTGCTCACCGGGCCAGACTTGGCCCATACGGGAGTGCCGCCCCACCAGGTGTGGTCCCAGGAGCGGCCCCCTTTTCTGCTCGAAACCAGCCTGCCCGGCGTGTTTGGGGTGGGCGACGTGCGCCACGGATCGATCAAGCGGGTGGCCTCTGGGGTGGGGGAAGGGTCGATCTGCGTGCAGTTTGTTCACCAGTATTTGGGGGCGGTGCGATGAGCGCGTCAACGCTGTGTCTAGACCATTTGCGGGCCATCGAGCCCTTTAACCACCTGCCCCAGAAACGGTTGGAATGGGTATGCGATCGCGCCACTTCCCTCACCTTGGCCAAGGGCGACTACCTGGTCAAAGAGGGCGATCTCACCACCATTGTCTACGTCATTGCCTCGGGTCGCCTCGGCATTACCCGCCAGAGCGAGGGCATCGCCATGCCCATCGGCCAGCACGACGGCCCCGGCTTTATCGGCGAAATTCCGGTGCTGACGGATGAGCCTGCCCCGGTGACGCTGCAAGCGATGGCAGATTGCCACATCCACAGCATTACCGGGGCCGACTTTCTCACCCTGCTGCACGAGTGCCGCGACTTTGAGCGCCAGGTGTTTCGCCTAATGCAGAAGCGCATTCGGGGGCTAGAGTCGTTTTTGCGCGGGCGCGAGAAGATGGCCGCCCTGGGCACCCTCTCGGCGGGGCTGGCCCACGAGTTAAACAACCCGGCGGCGGCGCTGGTGCGATCGCTCAGCGAACTGGTGCCCGCCATCCGCCAGCTAGAAAACATGAACCTGACCTACGCCCAGGCCGACGTCACCGCCGCCGAAACCGCCGAGTGGCAGCGGGTGCGCGACCTCGGCTACGACACCATTCTCAAGGGCGGGGCCGATGCGGTGACCATGGGCGATCGCGAAGACGCCCTGCTCGACTGGCTCGAAGACTATGGCGTCGCCAAAGCCTGGGAGCTGGCCGAACCCCTCGCCCTGGCGGGCGTTGACCCCGCCACCCTGGCACGACTGATGACCCCCTGGCGCGACCACCCCGGCAAGCTGCGCGACCTGGGCATTCGCTGGCTGGCGCTGTCCTTTGAGGTGATGGCGATGATCCAGGGCGGCCAGTCGGGGGCCGGGCGCATCGCCACCCTGGTCAAGTCGATGAAGTCTTACAGCTATATGGATCAGGGGGCGCAGCAGATGGTGGATCTGCACGCCGGGCTAGAAGATACGGTGCGGCTGTTTGCCTTCAAGCTGAAGCAGGGGATTGCGATCGCGCGCGACTACGATGCCACACTGCCCCCGATCATGGCCCACGGCAGCGAGCTAAACCAGGTGTGGACGAATTTGATCGACAATGCCATTGATGCCATGGGCGACAAGGGCACCCTCACCCTGCGTACCTGCCACTTCCAGGGCCAGGCCCGGGTCGAAATCATCGACACCGGGCCGGGCATTTCGCCTGAGATTAAGTCGCGTATTTACGAGCCGTTTTTTACCACTAAAGGTGTGGGCAAAGGTTCAGGACTGGGCCTCGAAACCGTGCTTCGCATTGTGGAGAACCGCCACCAAGGCACCATTTCTGTGGAGTCTGCGCCAGGGCATACCTGCTTTGCGGTGTGTTTACCCTTGGGGGAGGTGGCAACGGCGCATCGACTGTGATGCGGTCTAGCTTACCAAACACCGAAGCCCTCCTTCCCTCGCTGACGTAGCGTCAGGTGGTTTTACCGAGTTTAAGAGCGTTGCAAAAGCTGTTGAGGCTATTCACAGGCACTGGAGTACTTTAACCAAAGCTGGGTGATTGCCCGAGAAACTGGCGATCGCTCAACAAAAGCAGCCACTTTGGAAAACATTGACGAAGTAAATCAATTTCTGGGCAACTAGCCGCCCTTGCTCAATAGGCATCTGTGGCAAGATAACCATAGAGATTTGTGGCAGATTGGGAAACTTAACATGTCGAGTTCTAGAACCCTACTGATTACCGGCGCATCTACGGGTATTGGTGCCGCAACCGCCCGGCAGGCGGCAGCGCAAAATTTCAACCTTGTCTTGGCCGCTCGATCTACTGAGAAGCTGGATAAATTAGCGGAAGAACTGGGTGCCGATAGAGTTCGAACTTTTGCCTGTGACGTTACTGATTATGCTGCTCAAGAAAAGTTGGTAGTCAATGCAGTAGAGGCGTTTGGCAGTCTAGATGCGGTGTTTGCCAATGCTGGTTGTGGCGGTGAGCCGGGTGGGTTTTCGGGGGCTCCGGTTGAGTCTTGGCAGCGCATCGTCAACACCAATATTCTGGGCGTGGCTTACACGCTGCGGGCCAGCCTGGAAGAGCTAAAGAAAGCCAAAGGTCATGTCATCATTACTGGCTCGATCGCAGGGCGCACAGTGCTCGGGGGGTCTATGTATTCGGTCTCGAAATGGGCCGTCTCAGCGATCGGCTATAACCTGCGAGAGGAGATGCGAGGCACGGGGGTGCGTGTCACTTTGATTGAACCGGGCATGGTGGACACACCGTTTTTTGATGACCCGAAGCCCGATGCGCTGCGTCCCGATGATGTGGCTCGGACGGTGCTCTTTGCGCTCTCGCAACCTCCCAATGTTGATATTGGTGAACTTGTGGTTTTGCCAACACCACCCGCTGAAGGGTAATTGATGAAGCTTAGCTTAACGTTACCCACCACCCGTTGTATCCTGAAGATTGGGTGATTAACGGCGAGATTTGTTTGTCGGAAAAGGTCGGTGCAGAGTTAGAATCCCATGTGTGTGTTGGGTTTCGCTGGCTCAACCCAGCCTACGGTGGAGGATACGACTAGCTGCTCTTGGGTCAGCCCACACAGCGATCGCAGGGGCAAAATCAAAGCGTTCATATCGATGGGCTGAGGTTTGGCCAGATTCGTCGGCGATCGCATCTATCCGCTCCTCTGAAATTTAGAGCCTGATACATCATCTGATTTAATTTCCATCAGACTATATAAAAACATATAGCGAGTCTGCCAGAAGGCAGACTCGCTTGACAGAGTCAGAGTCATCTCGGGAGGTCTCCCGGAAAGCAGATACCCCCAGATAGGGGCGCACAGCCTGCGTCCTTAGGAGACAGCAAAATCCTTGGGTATTTTCGTTGCCAGAATTGCCCTCGGTTCTCAATCCCTTTCTAGATTGGGCGTCGAGGGGCGTTGTTGGATCAGACTTGCCGCAGGGTAGCGCAAAATGCCGCTCTCAGGCGACGGTGTAGCATCTACCGCAGACGCCAAAACCTCATACCAAGACGACTGCCGGGTTGCCGCATCTCATCTTGATCTTTGTTGGGGGGACAGCTTATTTTCGACGGCGTTCTGAAACGAGCGCAAGGTTCACTTAACCCCCATTAGCGCCGTGAAGCGGCACTCACTAGAAACCGCTGAAGCACCCTATCTGGCGGTCTAGAGGTACTTTTCGAGGGTATTGGCGAGGGTGGTTTTGGGCACAGCGCCCACGACCATGTCAACCCGCTGACCTTCTTTGAAAATCATCAGGGTAGGAATGCTGCGAATGCCGTACTGGCTGGCAACGCTAGGATTCTCGTCGGTGTTGACCTTGACGACTTTGATCTGGCCGTCGTACTGCTCAGCAATCTCTTCTACCACCGGAGCTACCATGCGGCATGGCCCACACCAGGGTGCCCAAAAGTCAACCAAAACGGGGACGGTGCTTTCGAGAACTTCTTGCTTAAATGTAGAGTCTGTTACCTGAGCGGCTGCCATGCCTAGTGTTCCTTGCCGTTGTTATCCACACGCAATCTTACCATAGCCAACCCCCGACGATTGGAGAGGGTTAGGCAACATCTGGGGGAAAATTGCCCAAACCTGCTAAAAACGACGCTAGAGCCCTGTTTTTAAGCTTAGATCACCCTCCATAAGAAACCGCCCAGACCGAGGGCCTGGGCGGGATATGGTGTGAGGAGTGAACGGAAACTTTCGTCTCCGCTTTACCCTATTCTAGTGGGGACAGTTGCAAATCTGCCATCCCTTAATGACATTCTCAACAACTTTATGGTAATCACAAATTATTCCTGCCCTGGGAACCGATCGCGTTTGTGTAGAACAGGCGTCTAAAACAGGAAGTAGCGCTGGGCCATGGGCAACACCTCGGCGGGTTCGCAGGTGAGCAGCTCGCCGTCGGCGCGCACTTCGTAGGTCTCTGAGTTGACCTCAATGCGGGGCTGGTAGTCGTTGAGCTTCATGTCGGCTTTGCTGAGGCTGCGGCAGTTGGCTACGGCGGCGGTAGCTTTGGTGAGGCCAATGTCAGCCGGAATGCCCGCCTCCATAGCCGCTTTGGAGATAAAGCTGAGGGAAGTGGCGGCGATCGCCCCCCCAAAACTGCCAAACATCGGTCGCATGTGCACCGGCTGGGGAGTGGGAATGCTGGCGTTGGCGTCGCCCATTTGCGCCCAGGCGATCAGGCCGCCCTTGATCACAATTTCGGGCTTCACCCCAAAGAAGGCGGGCCGCCACAGGCAAATATCAGCCAGCTTGCCCGCCTCGATGGAGCCGACATGGTCGGCAATACCGTGGGTGATGGCGGGGTTGATGGTGTACTTGGCCACGTAGCGCTTGGCCCGGTGGTTGTCGTTGCGATCGCTGTCTTCTGCCAGCGGCCCCCGCTGCACCTTCATCTTGTGGGCGGTCTGCCAGGTGCGAATCACCACTTCGCCCACCCGGCCCATGGCCTGGGAGTCACTGGCGATCATGCTAAAGGCCCCCAGGTCGTGGAGAATGTCTTCGGCGGCGATGGTTTCGCGGCGAATGCGCGACTCGGCAAAGGCAATGTCTTCGGGAATGCTGGGGCTGAGGTGGTGGCACACCATCAGCATGTCGAGGTGCTCGTCGAGGGTGTTGCGGGTGTAGGGGCGGGTGGGGTTCGTCGAAGACGGCAGCACGTTGGCCTCGCCGCAGACCTTGATAATATCTGGCGCGTGGCCGCCCCCGGCCCCCTCGGTGTGGTAGGTGTGAATCACCCGGTTTTTGAAGGCGGCGATGGTGTCTTCCACAAAGCCCGCCTCGTTGAGGGTGTCGGTGTGGATGGCCACCTGCACGTCGTAGTCGTCGGCCACCCCCAGACAGGTGTCGATGGTGGCGGGGGTGGTGCCCCAGTCTTCGTGCAGCTTCAGGCCCATGGCCCCCGCCTTCACCTGTTCCACCAGGGCCTCGGGCTGGGCGCTGTTGCCCTTGCCCAGCAACCCGAGGTTCATCGGGAAGGCGTCGGCGGCTTGCAGCATGCGCCAGATATTCCACGCGCCGGGGGTGCAGGTGGTGGCGTTGGTGCCGGTGGCGGGGCCGGTGCCGCCGCCGATCATGGTGGTAATGCCGGAGGCGATCGCCGTCTCAATCTGCTGCGGGCAAATGAAGTGAATGTGGCTGTCGATGCCCCCGGCGGTGACGATCATCCCTTCCCCGGCCACTACCTCGGTGCCGGGGCCAATAATAATGTCTACGTTGTCTTGAATGTAGGGGTTGCCCGCCTTGCCAATGGTGTCGATTTTGCCGTCTTTGATGCCGATGTCGGCCTTGACAATGCCCCACCAGTCCAAAATTAAGGCGTTGGTAATCACCAGGTCTACCGCCCCCGCATCGCGCCCGATCGGCGACTGGCCCATGCCGTCGCGGATCACCTTGCCGCCGCCAAATTTCACCTCATCCCCGTAGGTGGTGAAGTCTTGCTCGACTTCGATAATTAGCTCGGTGTCGGCCAGGCGAAGGCGATCGCCCACCGTGGGGCCAAAGGTTTCGGCGTAGGCACGGCGGTCCATGCGATAGCTCATGGGGACTCCTCTTAAAGTGGGGCAAATTAAAATGGGGCAAATCTAGCCAGAACCACTCTAGGATGTGGGATTCCCCCGATTTGGTCAATTGGGCTACCGGGGCGATCGCAGCTGTAAAGCCGTCCTGCCGTCCCCGCCCCCCGGACGAGGATTTTCTGGATCTTAGGTGGGCGCTCAGCGCCTACTCCGGTGGTGCAATGTGGCGGGTCATGACGCTCTATCCACAGACCCCCTCGTTTCACCCAGCCTACTCGTCTCGGGGTAAGAATTTCACCAGTGCCTTCATGACTTCGCCGGGCGCAAACTGGAGCGGCCTGTCAGCATTGGGAGCGCTGAGAAAGTCTGTCCACTCAAAGATTTCGGCAAAGCCGAGCTGGTGGAGGGCAACGACGATGGAGCTGACAGAGCGCTTGCTGCCGATAACGAGAATTTTGACGGGTTCGCGGTCTGGGTTGGGGTAGCTGTGGAGCTTGAGGGTGAGTTCGAGGTGGACTTGGCCAGGGTCGGCTGGCCCTGAGCCTGGGGCAGAGTCGGGGGTGATGATGCGGGCACTGTAGCGAGCAGCGGGCTTGGCTTGCATAAAGGAAACCTTGTTTAAGTGCAACGGCTTGAACAGCATGATTATAGTAGCCGTATTGGATGCCGTCAACAATTAGGCTCTCGTCTACCGAATGGACATTTACGCGGTTATAGTCCTCTGACACCATGAAGATATGGGAAAAGCAGGATTTGTGCTCAGGCAGGTGCTCGAAGAATATGAAGTGAGCCAATACAGCCTCGCGGCGGCTCTCGATATTGAGCGCAACAGCGTCTACCGATGGGCAAATGAGAAGCGCGACCCCTCGGCTGAGACAGTGTTAGAAATTGTTAGAGCTTTGAAAACCCTGAACCCTCTGGCGGCTAAGGCTTTTGTAGAGCGCTATCTGGGTAATGAGGTAAAAGACATTTGAGAACTGTCTGCACTCAGGAGAGGGTTGAGACATGCCAGTGAGAGACTATAAGGCCGATCTACTTGTTCGGCTGAGTAACCCTGACTATGCTGCCCTTTACCTTAAGGCGTCGCTAGACGAGACGCTGAAGGATGGCGATTGGGAGGCTTTTTGGCTGGCGATCAAAGATGTAGTTGAAGCTAGGCAGACAACAACGGCTGGGGTGATTAACGGTGATATTGCCGATCAGTCCCTGAAACGGCCCTTGGGAAATGGCGAAACTCTAACGCTGGAGTCTTTCGTGGCAGTGCTTAGCTCGGTGGGGTTGGCGATCGACTTTAAGCCCGCTTAAGAGCGTTAAAAATAGCGGGTAAGGTGAGCCTGCACACCGTGTAACTCCAGCAACCGCCCCCCCTACTCTACTGACTGCTATCTTGGGAGTAGTTGTAGCGGGTCTAGAGCGATGGAAGATACTCTCACGATTCCTCTGACGCCAGAACTTCGGGCTGCTGTGGATCGCCTGACCGAGATGGAGGGGCGATCGCCGGAGGGGCTGGTGCAGAGGGCGCTACAAGAGTTTGTGTTTGTTCATCAGTTCAGGTCGCTGCGAGATCAACTTTTGCAAAAGGCGCAGGCTGACTACACCGACGATGACATCTTTTTTTCGAGGTAAGAACCGCTATGCAAATCAAAGACTTGACCGTGGATGAGTTTAAGAACTTGATTCGGGAAACCGTCGAAGATGCCCTGCAAGATCTATTGCTGGATCCTGATGCCGGGAAGCCGCTGAAAGCTTCGTTTGAGCAACAACTTTTGACCCTGCGAGAAAAACGACGGCTTGGAGCAACCCAAACACTATCGTCTAGTGAAGCGCGGAAAGAGCTTGGGCTGAACTAACAATGGGGTACATCCTTGAGATCGCTTAGGGATGTGTGTCTAAATAAAATACCCAAAACGTTGATCACCATAGGGTGCATAGCGCTAAGGCGCAGCGCGGCCTAACCGAAACAAGGCGACTGCTGGAAAATAGTTTCCTCTAATCGCCCTATGTACTCAATTATTCTGGGAGTTGGATTTGATAGACTGAGGGTGTCAGCATAGGGAGCCTGCACCAATGCTTAGAGATTCGTCGATTGTGATTATGTCGTCTGAGGTGATGGGCGGTGCGCTAGTGTTTGCGGGTACCCGTGTACCGGTGGAGACGCTGTTGGACTACCTCAAGGCAGGAGAATCGGTTGATGGTTTTTTAGCAGGTTTTCCGACCGTTGACCGGGAGCAGGTGGTTGGTTTGCTGGAAGAAATTGGTCACTGAGTAAGCTAGGTGGAGCGCAGCAGAACCCAGCAAATCTCCACCTTCTGTTAGGGTAACTTCTCAGTAACCGCTGGTAAGACGATGGAGATGGAACCGGGAGGGGGGTTGTCAAGAGAGCAAATATCTGGTCTAACAGAGAGATGAGTGCAGTGCTTGAGACCCTGAAATCCTTACCGTCATCAGAACTCCTTT
>JBBSLR010000052.1:0-10382 GCA_038255045.1 Phormidesmidales cyanobacterium | reverse complement strand
TCAACTCAGGCCACGTCAAGCTCGCAGGCCAGCTGAGCCACGTCGGCCATGGGGGCAGAGCCATCGTCCGAGCCGTGGAGCACCAAATTGCGCCCCACGGTCTGGCTGTAGTCTTGGCCCTCGGGAGTTTCAAAGCTGCCGTGGAAGGACACAAAGCCATCTACAGCCATGCTGGCGCGGGCCATCTCAAGCACTGCAGCGCCGCCGAAGCAGTAGCCGATGGCAACCACCCGATCACCGTCTACCCCCGTCTGGGCCTGGGCTTGGGTGAGGCCCGCCATGAGGCGCGATCGCAGGGTAGTGCGATCGGCGCGCAGCGCCCCACTCTGCGCCCGAGACTCGTCGGGGCTGGTGGGCCGCACCCCCTGGCCGTAGAGGTCTACGGCAAAGGCCGCATAGCCCTGCTCCGCCAGCATCTGGGTGCGGCGCTTTTCGTAGTCATCCAGACCGTTCCAGTCGTGTACCAGCAGCACCAAGGGCTGGGTTTCACCAAAGTTTTGGTTAATGGCAAAGTAGCCCTCAAAGGGTTGCCCATCAATGGTGTACACCACTGGCTCGGCCACAATGTTGGCCTTGGCCGACGGCGCTAGGCCCAGGGCCATGACCACCGCCACCACGGCGGCCAGCATTACCCACAAAATTTTCTTTACCACTGCGATCTCCCAAATTCTCCTGTGCGGTCAGATATCTGGCTGAGCTCTCCATGCCTGAAATTTTCTCAATAAGGAATTTTAGAGCCTGGTAGCCCCTTCATCGAGAGGGGTTGAGCGGGGATGAGGCCGCCGCGGGTGATCTCACCGCGCCAGGATTAAACCCCAGGCCAAAGAGGCCCTAGCCCCTGATATCGTAAAGAAGTTTGAAGTTCCTTGCAAAATTGCGCCTCTATCTACGGAATGGCTATGGAATGGACCGCTGACGCCGAAGCCCGACTCAAAGAGATTCCTTTTTTTGTGCGCCCCGCCGCCCGCAAAAAAATTGAGAAATTTGCCCAAGCCCAGGGCGCCAGCCAAATCACCGTGGAGGTGTACGAAGCGGCCAAGCAGCAGTTTGGCTAAGGGTGTGGAACAACCTCAGTATTTGTTCACTCGCCGGTTAGGCGGTTGAGGTAGCGCTCGATCAGCAAAATCGCCACGATATCGTCGATCGGGCGAGAAATTTTGCGCAGCGACTGGGGAATTAGCCCCGCCAGGCCCGAGGGCGGGTACATCTGCCAGTAGCGATCGCGGGCTTCTAGGGTTGAGTAGCGCTCGTCTACCAGCATGATGCGCGGCGGGTCGGGGAGCTGGCCGAGGGCATCTTTCCAGCCATGGGATGCGGTTTGGTCGCCCAGCACAATCATTGAAATGGGGAACCGCTGGCGCAGGGCGGCAATTTCTGCCATCACATCGGTGGCGGCGACCACCTGCTGGTAGCACAGCGCCCGGTCTAGCCCCATGACGGCCAGGCCACATTTTTGCCGTCCGGGGTCAAAGCCCAAAATTACCGGCTGAGACAGGGGGGGCGGGGTAGGCTGGCTCACGGTGACATGGGGTGGAGTGCCCCTTTATTGTGCCACCCCCCTCAAGTTGCTGGGAATTTTGAGCGGCTGCCTATCTAGCGTACAAACCGGAGGTTTTGCACTAAACTTAGTCGGCGGTAGCGGTGCTAAGCGCTGCGGATCCTAACTGAGTCTACAAATCGTAGGTTGTGTAGAGACTATGTATGTGGGTCACCGACCAAATTACCGAAATCAGTCGTTGAATTTCAACCATCAAAGCGGTTGGCTAAAACCTTTGTTCCATAGTACACTTGTTTTCAGCCTGAGGTAATGCTGGCCAGTGCACATTAAGCGCGTCGAGCTGTCCCACTTTAAATCATTTGGGGGTACGACCCAGGTTCCATTGATGCCTGGGTTTACTGTCATATCTGGCCCCAACGGCTCGGGCAAGTCAAATATTCTTGACGCGCTGCTGTTTGGCCTGGGTCTGGCCAGCTCGAAGGGCATGCGGGCTGATCGCCTGCCCGACCTGGTCAACCAGAGCCAGATGAGCCGCCGCAGCACTTCTGAGGCCAGCGTCACCGTTACCTTTGATCTCAGCGACGTGCCCGCTGATCTATTAATTGACGGCGATGACGATGACAGCCTCCAAAACGGTAAAGTCGGGGTCAGCGCAGCAGAGAGCAATGGCTCCAGCGCCAACGGCAGTTCGCCGACCCTAGACATCTCTGGATCAATCTCTGGATCATCAGAGGACGATGCCACAGAGGACGATGCCACAGAGGACGATGCCACCGACAACATAGTGCGCCTGCCCCTAGGCCGCGAGTGGAGCGTCACCCGGCGGCTGCGGGTGACCAGCCAGGGCACCTACACCTCTAACTACTACATCAACGGCGAGCCCTGCACCCTCAGCCAGCTCCACGAGCAGCTGCAAAAGTTTCACGTCTACCCCGAGGGCTACAACGTCGTGCTCCAGGGCGACGTCACCAGCATTATCTCGATGAATTCGCGGGAACGGCGCGAGATTATTGACGAGCTGGCCGGGGTGGCGGCCTTTGATCGCAAGATTGACCAGGCGCGGGGCAAGCTCGATGCCGTGCGCGACCACGAAGAGCGCTTTCACATTGTGGAGCGCGAGTTGCAAACCCAGCTAGAGCGGCTGGCCCAAGATCGGCAAAAGGCCGAGAAATACCAGAAGCTGAAGGAAACCTTTCAGGCCAAGGGCCAGTGGGAGGCGGTGCTGCTGTGGCAGGCTCAGCAGCGGGCGATCGCATCCCTCCAGCAAACTCTCGAACAGGGCGAAGCCAAGTCAACCCAGCTGGCCCAGGCGATCACCCAGGGTCAGGGGGCGATCGCCACCCTCGAAACCGAGCTGGCCACCCTCAACGCCCGCATTCGGGCGATGGGCGAAGACGAGCACCTGGCCCTGCAGGCCCAGGTGGCCACCCACGAAGCCGAGCTGCGCCAGCTCCAGCGCCAGGAGCAAGAAAACCGCGCGGCGACCAATCAAGCCGCCGCCCAGCGCCGCGATACGGCGATCGCCCGCCAGCAGCAGCAGCGCGACTTGGGGCAGGTAGGCCAGGCGATTGAGGCGCTGACCACGGGGGAGCTGGTGGCGCTCACCGAGGCTAAAGACCAGGTGCAGCAGGCGCTAGAAGAACGTCGCCAGGCGACTCTGGCGATCGCCTCCGCATCCCAAACCAGCATTCAGCAGCAGACCCAGCTGCGCCAGGCGATCGAAACCCTGCGCAGCGAAACCGAACCCCAGCGGGCCGAGCAGATTCGCCTGCAAGAGCGGCTGCGCCAGCTAGAGCAGCAGATCGAAGCCCTGACTGAGCAGCGGCACACCCTCGGCGACGGCCCAGCGGCAGCCGAAGACTCTAGCCTGACCCAGCGCCTGGCCGCAGCGGAAAAAGAGATCCAAGACATCGCCGCTAAGATCGCCGCCGCCGAAGCCGAACTCTCGGTGCAGCGTGACACCCAGACCCGTCTGCTCAAAGAGCAGCGCGACAAACAGCGCGAACTCGACAAGCTCGAAGCCCAAACCCAGGCTCTACAAGAGAGCCAGGGCACCCACGCCACTAAGCTGCTGCTCGACAGCGGCATTGCGGGCATCAGCGGGCTGGTGGCTCAGCTGGGCAAAGTTGACCCTAAATTTCAGCTGGCCCTAGAGATTGCCGCCGGGGCACGCCTGGGCTATCTGGTGGTCGACAACGACCGAGTCGCCTCCCAGGGCATTGAGTTTCTCAAGCAGCGGCGGGCCGGGCGGGCCACCTTTTTGCCCCTCAACAAAATTCGCGCCCCCCGGTTTACCCCCTTGCCCGAATGGAAGCGCCCCGACGGCTTTCTCGACTACGCCGTCAACCTGATCGACTGCGACCCTCACTACCGCGATATTTTTGGCTACACCTTTGGCAGCACCGTGGTGTTTGACAGCCTGACCTTGGCCCGGCAGCACCTGGGCGACTACCGCATTGTCACCCTAGAGGGCGAAATTCTTGAAACCAGTGGGGCCATGACCGGGGGCAACCTGTCGCCCCGCTCGGGCAGCCTGCACTTTGGCACCGTAGAACCGGCAGAGTCGACCGAGGCCCAGGCTCTGCGCCAGCGCCTGGGCGATATTGAGGTGATGCTGGAACGCTGCGATCGCGACCTCACGACCACCTCAGAAACGCTGCAAACCCTCTCCCAGTCGCTGATTGCCCAGCGCCAGCAGTACCGCGAGCAGCAGCTGGCGGGCGAACAGCAGCAGAGCCAGCAGCAGCAGCAGGCCCAGCAGCGTGCTCAGCTCGAAACCCAGCTCGCCCAGCACCAGCAGGAGCTGGCCACCACCCAGGCGCGGCTGCAAGAATTGGCCGCATCGCTCCCCACCCAAGCAGCCGAGATTGCCCGCCAGCAGCAGGCGCTCGGCGAGCTAGAGCAGTCTCAAGCCCACAGCGAGTGGCAAACGGCCCAGGCGGCGGTGGGGGCGCTAGAGGCTCAGCTGGGCGATCGCCAGCAGGCCCTGCAAGCGGCAGAGCGCCTTCAGGTCGAGCTGCACAACCAGCGCCAGCAGCTGGAGCTAGCCCTCACCCAGGCCCAGCAGACCCTAGAAATCTTGGCCCAGCAGCAGCGCGATCGCGACCAGCAGCTCACCCAGCTCACCCAGCAGCAGGCCGCACTGAATGGCGAAGTCGCCCAGCTGCGCCAGCAGATGGCCGCCCTCGACCAAACCCTGGCCGCCGAAAAAGCCGCCCGCGACGGGCTAGAGGGGCGACTTCGCACCCAGCGCACCCAAACCCAGCAGCAGGAGTGGGAGCGGCAAAAGCTGCTCGAAACCCAGCAGGAGCGCCGCCAGCAGCTGGCGGAAGCTCAGGAACTGCTAGCGGCCCAGGCGGCAGAGCTGCCCGAGCCGCTGCCCGAAATCCCTGCCGAGACCGATTTGGAAGAGTTAAGGAAAGAGCTGCGATCGCTCCAGCGGCGCATGGAGGCCATGGAGCCAGTCAACATGCTGGCCCTCGAAGAGTACAACCGCACCGAAGAGCGCCTGGGCGAACTCACCCAAAAACTCACCACCCTCGAAGAAGAGCGCACTGAGCTACTGCTGCGCATTGAGACCTTTACCACCCTGCGCCGTCAGGCCTTCACCGAAGCCTACGACGCCGTCAACATCAACTTTCAGACTATTTTTGCCGAGCTTTCCGACGGCGACGGCCACCTCCAGCTCGAAGACGCCGAAGACCCCTTTAACGGTGGCCTCAATCTGGTCGCCCACCCCAAGGGCAAACCCGTGCGGCGGCTGGCCTCTATGTCTGGGGGCGAAAAGTCGCTCACGGCGCTGAGCTTTATCTTTGCCCTCCAGCGCTATCGCCCCTCGCCGTTCTACGCCTTTGACGAGGTGGATATGTTTCTCGACGGGGCCAATGTGGAGCGGCTGTCGCGCATGATCAAACACCAGACCGAGCAGGCCCAGTTTATCGTAGTCAGCCTGCGCCGCCCGATGATCGAAGCCGCCCAGCGCACCATCGGCGTCACCCAGGCGCGGGGGGCCTACACCCAAGTGCTGGGCATCGATCTAGAGCCCCAAGCCGCCACGCTAAATTAATTGCGGCCTTTCTGTCGGGCGGACTGCGTTTGTCCGGCTGGCTGAAGACAAAACAGCAGGACTTTGCAGGTTTTAAATTTCGCACGTTCTAAATAGTGAAGAAAGCAGGCGTAGGCTAGGGGTGCGCGAGTACGCTGGCAACGGAGGCTAACGTAATTTCTCCGTGAGGTGCCGCCAAGCCATGCTGGTCTATGGAATTTGCTTTATTGTCGGGGGCATTTTTGTCTTTCTCGCCGCCGTCGGTGGACTCGACGGCATAGACTTTGGGGGCGATTTCGACGGCGACTTTGATCTGTCCATCGACAGCGACGGCGACGGCAACCTGGACGATATTGATTTTGGCACCCATCTGGGCGAAACCTTTGTTGTGCTGCGATCGCGCTGGTGGCTGCCCCTGCTGAGCCTGCGCTTTTGGACCTTTGCCCTCTGCTTTTTTGGCCTTACGGGGCTGCTGTTGGGGTGGGTACAGCCTGAGCTAAAACCCCTGTTGGTGGCCCTGATTGCCCTGTTTATGGGACTATTTTGCGGGCTGGTGGCGGCGCTGGTGCTGCGATCGCTCAGTCGCCAGTCGGTCAGCAGCCTGATCCAGCCAGAATCCCTCACCGGCCAGCTCGGCACGGTCGAAATTCCCTTTGACCAGAATAGCCGAGGCAAAGTCAGCCTGAACCTAAACGGCTCCATCGTGAGCTTTTTTGCCATCACCCAGGAGGAACGGGAGTTTCACCAGGGCGACCAGGTGCTGGTGGTGGGGATGGAGCGGGATAAGCTGTGGGTGGCGGCGGCGGATGGGGTGAGTTAAGTGGGTGGAGAGATGGGCTGAGTGGATGGGTGGATGGGTGGATGGGTGGATGGGTAGGGGCAGACCTGTGTGTCTGCCCTGGGGTGATGGCAGCGAGCATTTTGGTACATCAATAGGGGCGCGGGTATGACAGCGAGAACAAATCAGACTGAAATGGTGGCCCTGACGACGGCAATGCCGACGGCTCCGGTGCTGGGGCAGACTGGAGGGCAGGCTTTGGGCGGCGGGGCGATCGCCGTCTTGATCTTCGCCATTCTGCTCACCATCTGGGGCGTCAATTCCCTGGTGCAAATCTGCGACCCCAACAAGATTTTGATTATCTCGGGGCGCAAGTATCGCCGGGCCGATGGGCAGACCATGGGCTATCGGGTGATCTACGGCGGGCGCACGTTTCGGATTCCCATTCTCGAAACCGTCAAGATGATGGATTTGACCACCATGCCGGTGCCGATTGAGGTGACCAACGCCTACTCGAAGGGGGGCACGCCGCTGGATATTCAGGCGATCGCCAACGTCAAAATCGCCCGCGATCAGACCCTGGTGGGCAATGCGATCGAGCGCTTTTTGGGCCGGGGGCGCAACGAAATTGCCCGGGTGGCGCGGGAAACCCTGGAGGGCAACCTGCGGGGCGTGGTCGCCACTCTAACGCCAGAACAACTCAACGAAGACCGGCTTCAGTTTGCCGAGCGCATCGCCAGCGACGTGCGCAACGACCTGGTGAAACTGGGCCTCCAGCTCGACACCCTGAAAATTCAGAGCGTCGCCGACCGGGTGGACTACCTCAACTCCATTGGGCGGCGGCAGATTGCCAACGTGGTGCGCGATGCCGAAATTGCCGAGTCGAACGCGGTGGCCGAAGCCGAGCAGATCGAGGCCGACAGCACCCGCCAGTCGGAGGTGGCCAAAACCCAGGCCCGCACCGTGATTCAAGAAAAGGAAAACGAGCTGCGCCGAATCACCGCCGAGGTCGAAAAGCAGGCCCGCATTGAAGAAGAGCGCACCCAGGCCGCTGCCGCCGAGGCCCGCGCCCGCGCCCAGCGAGAGCTGCAAGCCATTCGCGCCAATCTGGAAAAGGCTCGACTGGAGGTGGAGCAGGTGCTGCCCGCCCAGGCCCAGCAGCGGGCGCAGGAGTTCCAGGCGCGAGGTGACGCCGCCACCCTAGAAGAAAACGCCAAGGCCTCGGCCCAGGCCAGCCAAATGCTGGTTCAGGTGTGGCAAGATACCGGCGTCGATGCCTCGGAGCTGTTTTTGGTGCAGCAGCTCGAAATGGTGCTGAAGGAGGCGGGGCGCATTCCCAGCCGCCTGCACCTGGACAAGGTGAACGTGATCGACAACGGCGACGGCAAGGCGATCGCATCGCTGCTCAACGCCTACCCCGAAATGGTGAAGCAGTTTCTGCGCCAGTCCGAAGACATCCTCGGCATTCCCCTAGCTGCCCGCCCTTCCCCGCCCCCCCATCTCCCTAGGGCAGACACGTAGGTCTGCCCCTGCCCATCCACCCGCCCACTCCTCATTCCACCCTCGGAGCACACCCCATGAGCCTCATCTTCACCCTGCTGGCGGTCATGTTTGGGGCCACCGGCAGCCTGCTGCTGATCATCAAAAACCTCTACTACATCTGCCAGCCCAGCGAGGTGCTGATCTTTACGGGCGATCGCCGTACGGTCAGCGATGGCCACAGCGTCGGCTATCGGCTGGTCAAGGGCGGCAGCAGCATTCGCAAACCCCTGCTGGAAAAAACCTTCCGCATGGAGCTGACCAACATGATCATCGAGCTGAAGGTGGCCAACGCCTACTCTAGGGGCGGCATTCCCCTCCAGGTCGATGGCGTGGCGAATATTAAGATCGCGGGGGAAGAACCGGCGATTCACAATGCGATCGAGCGGCTGCTGGGCAAAAGCCGCGAAGAGATTGAGAAAATTGCCCGCGAAACCCTCGAAGGCAACCTGCGCGGCGTGCTCGCCACCCTCACCCCCGAGCAGGTGAACGAAGACAAAATGGCCTTTGTGCGTAATCTGCTCGACGAAGCCGACGACGACCTGGCCCAGCTGGGCCTGATTCTCGACAACCTGCAAATTCAAAACATCTCCGACGATGTCGGCTACCTCAACTCGATCGGCCGCAAACAGCGGGCCGACCTGTTTCGCGACGCCCGCATTGCCGAGGCCGAAGCCAAGGCCCAGTCGGCCCTCCAGGCCGCTGAGAACCTCAAGCGCACCTCCCTGCGCCAGATCGAGGCCAAGATCGAAACCACCCGCGCCGACGCCGATCGCCGTCTGCAAAACGCCCTCAGCCAGCGCCAGGCGGCGATTTCTGAAGCCGAGTCGGAGATCGCCGCCGAGGTGGCCCGCACCGAAGCCGAGCTGGCCGTGCAGCGCGAACGCCGCAACCAGGTCGAACAGCAGCTCCAGGCCGATGTAATCGCCCCGGCGATCGCCTCCTGCCAGCAGGCCCAGGCCCGCGCCAAGGGCGACGCCGCCAGCATTGTCGAAGATGGCCGCGCCCGCGCCGAGGGCATTCGCGAACTGGCCACCACCTGGAAGGCGGCGGGTGACCACGCCCGCGAGATCTTTCTGTTCCAAAAGCTAGAGGGGCTGCTGGAAAATCTGGTGGCCACCGTGCCCGACGTGGCGGTGGAGAGCATCACGGTGATCGACCCCGGCGGCGGCGGCAATGCCACCAAGCTGGCCTCGTTTATGGAGCAGATGAAGCAGGCCACCGGGGTCGATCTGGCCCAGACCTTGCAGAATTTTGGCGGTAGCGCGGATCAGGCTTCTTTAGGGGGGAGTGGGGGCGATCGACCAGAGCCAGAATAACGAATGGCCCGCCTTGTAGCCTTGGAATGTTGCCGAGGCCGCCTGGACGACTGAGACAAGATTCTGCTTGGCTAGTGCAGCGTCAAAACTAAAAATTAGGGTTCGCGTAGGTTGGGTGAAACGAAGTGAAACCCAACAGCAGTAAGCTTTGTTGGGTTCCGCTAGCGCTTCACCCAACCTACAAATTGAGGCTTGACAGACCACTAGCCCGATGCAGAAGGGCGCATGCAATCCAGAAGGGCGCATGCGATGCGCCTCTACGGTTGGTCTTTTGGGAATCGGGGTGATGCGATTCGGAGGTGGCATGGGACAACATTCGCACGCGCATTTCTCACCTTGAGACTTATGGACACTTAAGCTGGTCTAGCTTAAAGAATAATTGGTCTCACCTCTAGAAGTTTTTGTGCAAGGCAGAAATACTCATGCAGCTATCGTCTCACTTTGAGACTTATGAATGCCTAAATTGGTCTCAATTAGATATTGGCTGGTCTCAAAATTAGATTTTCTCGTGAATCATTAATCTGCTTTAGGGGTGCTCGAAAAAAATTTGACTCGATAGATCATTAGAGCCATTGCTCCGGCGATCAGACCCCAAAAGGCGGAGCCGATGCCAAAGAGGGTGACCCCAGATGCCGTCACTAAAAAGGTGATCAGGGCGGGTTCTCGCTGGGTTTCGTCGCGCAGGGCGGTGAATAGGCCATTGCCGATGGTGCCGAGCAGGGCTAAACCAGCGATCGCCAGCACCAGTTCTTGAGGAAAGGCGGCAAACACGGCGGCGACCGTCGCGCCAAACAGGCCGATGAGAATGTAGAAGAATCCGGCGGCGATCGCCGCTACATAGCGTTTGCCAGGGTCTTCGTGGGCCTCGCGCCCCATGCAAATAGTGGTGGTTGAAGCCAATGGTGTAAGGCCTCGTGCATGTGCTTGGCAAAGCTGTGGCGGTAGAGCTGAGCGCTAAATAGCTCAATGCCTGCCACCTCAGACTGCCACAGTCGGGCAAATTCAACGTCGGCGGGCATGGCAGTTAGGGGTAACAGATAGTGGAGTACCGTACACCGCCTGAGAATTGAGCAGAGGGGTGAGGTTTGGAGTTTAGACTAAGGCAAATTTCTCCCCTGTCGTCAGGGAAGGAAAATAGTGACGCCTTAAGGATGATTTGGGAGCTAAGCGACGGTTTTTGACAGTTTTTTAGGTCGACTCGCC
>JBBSLR010000051.1:0-10504 GCA_038255045.1 Phormidesmidales cyanobacterium | reverse complement strand
TGTCTGAGCGATCACCTGGAGGCTGGCCTGGATCTGGAGATGGCTAAGTCCGCCATGGACAACGATGACTCTGCCTTCTTGGGACAGTTTGCTGCCGATGGCCCTGAGCTGGAGGAACGCATTGCTGGGGCTGTGCGCCAGGTTGTTGCAGAGGCCTTTGATGAGGCGATAGCTGTCCAGGCCCAGGAGCAACGGGATGAGGCTGTGCGGCAGGCGGGCCGACAGCGGCTGCGCGAGATGTCTCATGAGGGTGGCCCCCAGGTGCTGGCACCGTCGCAGCAGACGACCCCGATCGCCCAGGCCGTTGCCCGGCTGCTCCAGCAGGGCGGGCTCCAGCAGGCGGTCATGGTCGACGGGGACGACGATTTTCACATCAGAGTGCCGAATGAACCCTACATGGATCTGGTGGTTGAGTCGCACCCCAATGGAGTCGGTGGCAATGATTTGTATCTGACCCACTACGCCACCGGCAACGGGGATATGTGGGTCGATACCGAAATGAGGCTGACCATTCAACCGGAGGGTCACCTTCAGTTCGTTGAGACTGCGGTGCAAGGGTTTAATGGCGGCGAACTGCGCGCCCCTGATCGCGAATTTGGGATGATATTTGCTCACAACTTGCTAGAGCAAGGCTTTGGCAGTGCTATTTCTCATACTTACCTGGCGCAGTTGGGCCAGGATGCGATGGCTGAACCGGGCCTAGAATCTGCTGCCCAACAGCCTATCCCGCCAGAGCCTTTGAGTCCCCTAGAGGCGCTATTCCAACAGCGCCCCGATCTGTTCCATGCGTTTGATCGGGCTGAATTTGAGGCACTGGCTGCCGACTCGCCTGAAATTCTCTATCAAGATGGTGAGCGGGGATTCCTATGGTTGGAGGGCCACAATGATCCCTATGCCTATCAGCAAGATGCGGTGAGAGATGCCTTGGCAGGGGCATCGATTTCCCCTACCGACCTGGAATCAGCCCACGACCCGCAGGTTACCCCGGAGACGACCATGGCAGAGGCTGTAGGAGCCACAGACATGCGGCCTGCCCAAGATATTTACGACGAGCTGGGGCTGGTGGTGCAACCCTTGCGGCCTCGATCCTTTCAGGATGCGCCTGTCAACAGCTCGTCGCCACAGCCGGATCCGTCCACCGATGTAGATGAGGCATTGCTTCCCGAAATTGGTCCTGGGCCACACCATCCCCACCTGAAGCGTTTTGCTGAACTCAAGGCCGACTACCCAGAGGCTGTTGCTTTTATCCGGGTGGATCAGGCCTATGAGTCTTATGCCGAGGATGCGCAGATCGCGGCCTATGGCGTAGGACGACCCACTCAACTGATGCAGTGGGGACTTGACCTCGACTGCGATGGCTTAAGCGTCAATACCGCTGACCTGCAAGAGCAGATTATTCCGACCCTCACCCAGGAGGGCATTACTGTGGTGGTGGCCGAGTTGCACCCGCAGCTGGGCTTTGAGGCAAATGGGGCCGTGCGCGTCTACGAGGCCGACCTAGAGCGGTTTCACGATGCTGCTGAAGCTGCCACTCCCCCGGCGGTAGAAGTGCCAACGAGGGCTCTTGGGCTTGAGGCGCTCGAAGGTGGTGGCGCTGTACTCACCTTTGAGGCTGGAGAGCGAATTTGGGAATTACAGCTTTCCCAGGATGAGCTGGCCATGGTCAACGCCTCCATGCAAAATGCCAAGGCTGTAGTGCGTGAGAGCGGTACAGAGGTTGGGGCTCAATGGATGGAGCGAGCAGCCAATACTATCGCCACGAAGGCCTTAGGCGATGAGCACGGCGACCCCGTTACCATCAGTGGTGCTGTTGGTCAGCTAATGGCAGAGTTTTATACCTCTCTAGATGCAGCGGTCAACCCTGCAATTCAAGCTACTACGCCATTCGAGCGGCAGGAGAACCCGGAGGCGAATGCCGATCCTGGTGGAGTAGATTCGTCCCCTACAATTTCCAGCGCTGAGCAACCCTCCGTCGATGCTCCGTCTGAGGTGTCGCCGGTTGCCTTAGCAGAGCCGGTGCAGAGCCAAGCCTTACTCGAAGATTTGCGTGAGTGGTATTCCCAGGCGCGGGCCTTGGGGCGATCGCCGTCGCACCTGGGGCGCATTGAGCAGATCGGGCAGGCGATCAAATCGGGGCATGAGGGAGAGTACGGCGACGTAGATAGAATGACGCGCCAGCACGACCAAAAAGCCCATCTCCAGCAGATCGCTAATGTTTTGGCCCAGTCTAAATACCTGTTATCTCAGTTAGGGCAAGATCAGCCCGATGGCTCAAAAGTCTTTGCGGGCAAGACCTATACCCTTCTCAGTCAGGGAGATGAGATCGCCGTTTCGGCGACAGAGCGAGGCGAAATCTTTAAAGCCAAGGGAAGTAGGGCGTTGCACGGTAACGGATTGACTGCTGAAGATGCCCACAAGTTCGGTGTCCAGGTATCTAAGGTTCGGCAGTTCGTGGCGGCACAAACTAAGAACCAGCAAAACAATCTAGCGTCTGTTCATGATAGGTAGCGTCCATACAGATGAACGAATTATCGCCATGGCCCAAGCAGCCATCCGTGCAGGATGTGGCGAATTGGTTGTTGAACAATAACCTACCGCCGCTTCCCATTGCACCGGAGCAGGACGCTTATCAGTATCCCAAGGTAAATCCTGACCGCCCGAACAGGGGGATTTATTGCCATATCCCCTTGGTTGAAGTCGATGGGAGGCTCTGTCCGGTCTCTAGATTTACCGGTAAAAACCCGAGCTACCTAGATGCCGACGGCCATCCTCACAGTGTCAATCATCGGGACTTTCAGTCGAGAATGCCTGACCTGAGTGAGCTGGACGCCTGGTTTTCTAACCCCCGGAATGGTATTGCCACGCTGGGCAATGAGCGTACCGTGTTCATTGACTTCGATGTTAAAAACTTTGGCTCTCAAGACGCTTGTGATGCTGCCGTTTTAGCGTGGGTTAAGACCCATCCTCAGCTGAAGCAGACCTACGCTGAGCAGACCCATCGGGGCGGGTGGCATTTTATGGTGCAACTGGAGCACCCTAAAGACTTTACCAACTTTGCCCTAGAGCCCGGTGGCCTGCATGTGGGTGAGGTGCTTGGGGTCGGCAGGGTTTGTGTCCTGGCTCCGACCATTGGCCCCACAGGCAATCCTTACCGGGCTAGGCATCTTGTGGCGGCCCCAGTGGCCGTCGCAGACCTCTCAGCGATTGGGATATTTAAATCAGGGGCTCAGACTGCAACAAAAAGTTCTGAGCATGGGGTTTCCCTTGGCGAGGCTCTGCCTGTCAAGGCTCGGCCCTGGCGGAAAAAGACGCTGCCAGGGAGTTCGACTGTTGACCTGTCAGATCTGATCTCAGACCGCGCCAGAGACGTTCTAGCAGGCGGCGGGGGTGGGCATAGCGATCGCTCCTATGCGATCGTGTCGTTGGCCCGAGAGGCATTTGGTTGGGAGAACTGGGCCAGAGAGAATGGAATTCCCCTGGTTGGGCAAAGTGCAAAAGAATTGACCTTGGCCGGAGGAGTTGCGCATGGCGCTGACGACGATCATATTCAGCGCATCATGGATGGCGCTTCTTTAGATACGGCTCGACCATCCTGCGAGTGCCGAGGCGATGAGTTTCCCTGGTTCCGACTGCGAAAACTGGCACCCACACTCTTTGACGAAAAAGCACCCAGCATAATCAAGCCTGGAACAGGTCAAAAAAATCTCGAAAGGAATGTAACTCGCTCAATAGAAGAGTCGGTAAAAGTGAAAAATAATTTGCTGCTTGCCGCCAGTCGAGTTCTCCATGAAAAAGGCGAAGTTGGAATCGATAGCTCTGTCCTCTCTTATGCAGGCTCTAAGTATGGGATTGAGCTAGACAAAGCTGGTAAATTAAGTGTTTCAAGAGATGACCGAATGATCTTTTCCTACAAAGAAGAAAAGATCCTATTCAATCGGTCAGAACCAAACGATCCACATGCAATTCTTGCCGATGCCGGGCTAGAAGTTGCAGCGGCAACCAATGCAGCAGAACAACGGCCACCCGTAACCACAGGGCAGGTGGCTGGAGGTGCTAAAAGCAATAGTCCTGAGACGGGTGAATTGCTGAATCTGAGCTCACTAATTTTGTCTCGCGCTGGTCAGCCAGATGAAGCTGGCGGATTTGCCGTTCAGGGCAGACGGAACTCAGTGGTTTTGACCAGCCAGGGGGTTTTGATTGCGACCCAAGAAGGGCGGACAGTTCTGAAGGCTAAGGGGGCAGACATTGTGTTCAGTCGCCCATCTGAAAGCGTACTAAAAGATTTTCGTACCGCTGCTGCACTCCTAGAACAACCTCGCCATGTATCATCTCGATGTCAGCAGGTTGAGGCTTAGGTGTTCTATTCTACATAGCCCTCGATCAGCCCACCATTGATGCTGCTGAGACCTCCAGCGGGTCTCTGGGGCTTTCTGTGGCAGCTCTTACCCAACTTTCAGTATTTCCTCAAATAGGGGGTCTCCCCAAAGCAATAGTTGTAGAGAGGGTGTTTCTTCAAAGACCTTTGGCTGGAAAGTGACCCGGTAGGTTTGCCCCCCATAGCTCAGTTGCCACACGCCTTGATCTGCCTGGGTAAAGTGAATGCCTTTAGCTTTAAGGAGGGTTGACTGGGTGAACGTTGCCTCTACAACCTCCGGAGTAATGGCGGTAGGAGGCAGCGGTCGCCGTATTTCTTGGAGATCAGCTTCTACATCTCGCTTCACCATGTCATCAAGGGCTGGCCGCTGGGGCGGAGCCGATAGGACATTATCGAACTCAGAGAGTAGAACGTCTTCTTCTTCGGCATCGACGCTCATGGTGGCCCGTTCGATGAAAGTGGGCACCTGGGCTAGGATGGGCTGGAGGTTGCCGACCACTGACTCAAAGGCTCCAATGCGATCGCGCAGTTTCCGGTACACCTTTGCCTCCACCGTGCCGTCGTAGTAGAAGTTGTGGATGGTAACGGTAGGGTATCGCTGGCCAATGCGATCGATGCGGCCAATGCGCTGCTCTACCCGCATGGGGTTCCAGGGCAGGTCGTAGTTAAACAGCACCCCGCAGGTTTGCAGGTTGAGGCCCTCGCTGGCGGATTCGGTACACAGCAAGATTTTGATCTCGCCATCGCGGAATTTGGTTTTGATCAGCTCCTTGGGCACGATCGCCCACTGGCTGTCGCGCCACAGCTCGCCGCCACGCCCGGAATAGCAGGCCACCTGGTTGCCGTAGAGTTCCCGCAGCTGCTCCCGCAGAAAGTCCATGGTGTCGGTGTATTGGGTGAAGGCGATCGCACTTTCCCGGTTCACCAATTCTTGCCGCAGAGTGGCGATGAAGTGGGCCAGCTTGGTGTCTTCCCCGGTGTTCTCAAACTGCCGCAGCAGGGCTTCTAGGTGCTCAATTTCTCGGGGGTCTACGGGCTCCATGTAGCCTTCTAGCCCTTCGATCACGGCATCGTCGGCATCGTCTAAATCCGCCAGGTCATCGGCGGTGAGGCCGCTGCCCTGCTGGGTGAGCAGGGAATCGAGCCGTCGCTGGAGGGATTGCTGAATGGCGTAGAAGGAGCTGGTCAGCCGCTTGCGGTAGAGAGTCATCAAGAAGCCTAGGGCTTTGCGCTGTTCTTTTTGGGCCAGGCGATAGAAGTGGCGCACATAGTCACTCACCTGGCGGTAGAGGTCGGCTTCGCGGGTGGGTTCTAGGGTGATGGCGTTGTCGCACACCTCGCGGCGGGGCACATCTTTTTCTAGCAGGCCGAGGCGGTAGTACTCCCGCAGGGTGTCCCGCGTGTGGCGGAACATCATGTCTTTGAGGGGAGTGTTGGTGGAGAGGAATTGCAGGGAGGCGGCGATAAAGGCCTCATCTTGCAGGAAGAGGCGCTCGTTGATGGTTATTTTCAGTCGCCCCCGCCAAGCATCTTCTACTCGGCTGGCCAGCATACGGTCTTGCTGGTGGAGGTGCTGCTGGAGCCGGGGGCTGGGCTGGCCGCCACGGGCAAAGTAGTCGGCAGACATCGTTTGCCAGAAGTTGAGCAGGTGGCGATCGGGCTTGCTATCTAGCGATGAGAAGTAGTCGCAGAAGGTGTCGCCGTAGGCCCAGTGGCCCTGTAGGCCCAGCACATGCAGCAGATCGAAGACCTCGATGGGGTCAATTTGCATCGGGGTGGCCGATAGCAAGATCAGCGCTTTGGTCTTGTCGCGCAGCTGCTCTAGCAGTTGCAGCAGGCGGTTGGGGGTGTCTTTACGGGCCTGGGGCGATTTGCGGCGAGCGTGGTGGGCCTCGTCTAGCACCACCAGATCCCACGGTTCAGCATCGAGCAGTTCTTGCATCCGCTCTTTACGGCGCACCAGGTGGCTGGAGGCGAGGATCAGATTTTGGGTATTCCAGGGGTTGCCGGTGGGCGGGGTGGTGTGGCCGTAGGGGTCTTTGAATTCGCCCTGAGTATAGCTCCAGAAATGGAGGTTGAATTTTTCACGCAGTTCTTCGTGCCACTGGGGCTGGACGCTGGCAGGAGCCAGCACCAGAACGCGCTTGACCTTTTGGGACACCAGCAGGTAACGGAGAATCAGCCCGGTCTCGATGGTTTTGCCCAGGCCCACTTCATCGGCAATCAGAAAGCTGCGGGGGAATTCGGCGGCGGCGCGTTTGAGGATTTTGATTTGGTGGGGCCAGGGCTGGATGGGGATGGAGCTGAGGCAGGCGCTGAGGCAGCCGGGGTCTTGGTGGATGTTGGCGATCGCCCGAAACATCTCCCGTTCTTTCGCCAGGGTCGCCTCATCAATCTGAGCCTCTGGCTCAACCTCCTCGGAAGGCTCTGGGTCAGGGATATCTAACTGTTCCCGCTCCGTTTTGGTGAGGGAGCGCTGGTTAAGTTCGTCGTCGGTGTTCCAGGTCGGTTTCTGGGGTGGGGCGTAGCGGATCAGCTTACGTTTGAGGGCTTCGGGCACCTCGAACACCCGCACGCTGGGAATTTGGTTGTGCCAGTGCTGCTCGAACCGCAGGGTTTCTTCCTGCACGCGGGCCAGGTCGCGATCGCCCTCCCAGGAGCAGAAGACATGGAACGATTCGACGTTGAAGTTCCAGCCGCCGCTGGATTCGTTGTTGGAGCCGGTGGTGGCGATCTGGTTACCGTCGGCGTCGGTGAAGAGGCAGACTTTCTCGTGGTAGATGTAGTGGGTGTTGATGGCCTCGTCGGGGTCGAGGGGCTGGCCATCGTGACGCAGGGGGATGGCGATGCGGATGTCGAGGCGATCGCTCTGAATTAGCCAGCTGAGGATTTCGAGGCGTTTGAGCTGGGCAAAGTTGGTGGGTGGGGTGAGGTTGGCATCAAGGCGGGCGGCGACGGCATCGCGGAGGGTATAGCCCTGCTGGATGGCCTGGAGGTCGGTTTTGCTGAGGTGGCAGCTCATGATCAGCCGGATGCGGCCCTCGTTTTGGAGGAAGGCCCCGAGACCCCCAGCAACCTGGCTGAGAATGGCGCTGTTGAAGAAGCCGGATTTGCGATCATACTGGGTGGCGCGTTCTAGGGCGGGGATGTAGAAGTCGGCGACGGGATTGCTGGTATCGCTGGCGTAGCTGATGCGCCAGGGGTAGGTCGTTAGTAGAGGTGGCATGGTTTATGTAGCGGAGTCTGGCGAACCAATCGGATAGTGCTGATCTTCATAGGTTTCGACCAGGGTAGCCAACCTATCTAGTTTCTCAGATTCGGGGGTATCTGGAGCGGCATCCATCAGAGTGCGAATGCGCTCTAGGGCATTTTCATAGTCGGCTTCCGAAATCATGAGAGTAAACCGGCTTGTCTTTACAACAAGCTCTCCCTTAACGCCTGACGATAGGCTTTAACCGCCTGGGTTTGGCTGGTGCTATCGACATAGCTAGCCAAGAGAGCAAAATCGAGTTGTGGTAAGAGCTGACTCATCTGTAAAGCTTCGTAATCCTCGCTCACTTCCGTCAAACCATAGATGCTGAGGCGCTGATTCTCCCAGAACCAGACCTCTTTAACCCCTAAGCCTTGATAAACCTTCAGCTTATCGATGCCGCCGCTAGTGAGAACGATTTCCAGGGCGATGTCGGGTACCTCGTACAGTTCACCCAGGCAATAGCATTCATCCGGCTCTAAGCCACGGGCGGCAGCTTCTTTGCGGAAGGTGGCGGAGCCGTAGCCATTGAGGTCTAAGTCCAGTTCTTCGGCGAAGGCTTCGATGAGTCGAGCCATGATTTTTTTGAGACGTTCATGCTCGGGGGAGGTGGTCATGAGTTCAAGGGTGCCTTCCAGATAGGTCATCCGCAGGGCGGGGAACTGATTCATAAACAGAGCCACCAGGGCATCGTACTGCTGCCAGGTGATGCCCTCCAGCACAAGCCGTTGTTCCTCGGCAGGGATTGCATTAGGAAGATCGAGTAGGGATGTTGCCATAACACTATCTGGGCCTCTCTTCGTAGTTTTGAATGTATCACTCCTCTGGCAAAATGACCTCTGACAGCAGCTCAACCGGAATCTCTATTAATAATCCCATGCATCCCGTTCCTGGCGAATGAACTGGTCGGCCTCTTCGGGGGTGGCAAAGCTGCCGGGGGCTGTGCCAATCAGGCTCGTGAGCGATCGCGCCGTTTCTTTGACCAATTCACCAGAGTCTTGGAACAACACAATCACCTCCACGATCGCCCCTTCTGGTAATTCTAGTGAAGTTAGCTCAATTATGCCTCCAGGCTTCACGATAGTCTGCTGTTTAATTGCGTTTAACATTGCTTAAAACCTCAGTCCAGATTTTGCTCACACAGCTGAAAGATGTAGCGCAATCGCCCCAGTAATAGATCCATATCGCCCGTGGAATACACGGGGGTTTCGTAGACTGTGCCATCTGGAATCATGCGGTAGAACTGCCAGGCTCGGCCATTGGTGACGATGCCGTAAACGTCAATCTCGCGACCCGATTGGCGATTTTGCCACTGGCAGGCCTGCATTTCTACCAGGCATTGGGCCAGCCCTTTCTCAAAGTCGTCTTTTTTGGCCTCAATGATGCACAGTAGGGGAATGTCTAAATACCGCTTTCGCTCGGCAATTAGATAATCGACGTAGCCTGCGGTGGTGTCGCCTTCGAGTTGGGCTCCTTTCCAGATTTTGAGATGGTCGGTGCTGGCGATCGCCTCTTCGCAAATAGCATCTATTAGCAGCTTTTTCGATTCTTCGTAGCCTTCTAAATCAAAGGTTTGCTCTAGGCGATGCAGCCGCTCTTGAAAAAAGGCGCTGGGCTTTAGCGGGGGCGCATCTAGTTCCCAGGGAATCAGATCGTCTAAGTGGATCTGTTTGAAGGCTTCTGCATAGCTAAAACTAGAAAAGTTTTTCTTTTTTGATTTTGGAACTTTAGCCGATGTACCTGCCATAACGCTTATCCCCTATGAACTTCCAACTAGCTCTATGGTGACGCAAACCAGCAACTCTCTCCGCGTCCCCCGTATCTCCCTCTCTGTACCTAAAACAGCCCCATTTGTCCTTCTTCAAACGCTAGCTCTGGCTGCACGTAGAGCACCTTGGCCTGAATCTCATCCATCGCCAGCCACAGGTCGGCCAGGGCCTTCTCTTCCACCATGCGTTTGCGCTCGTCGCCGATGTGGGGGATGGCTTTGAGAGCCACCTCCCAGGCGCGCATGAAAAGGTCGTTGCTGAGTAGGCCGGTGGTTTTGAGGAAGCGGCGGACGGGGTCGATGCTTTGTTCTTCGAGGTAGAGGGCGATGATGGCGTGGAGGCCATCGACCAGGGCGATCGCGGTGAACTCGTCGGGGTTGGTGGAGAAGGCGCGTTTTTTGAGGCGCTGCTGGGGGGTGAGCAGTTTGCAGGTGCCGCTGGCGGAGTCGATCAGCTTGTGGGTTTTGGCCAGGTCGCTGACGTTGAAGCCGCCGACGGCGAGGGCGAGCTGTCGCGCTTCATCGAAGGGGAACTCGCGGGCGCGGAAGGCATCCCAGGCGAGGATGTACCACTGGGTGAGGGGGTCGAACCCGGCGGTGTCGGCTTCGAGCAGTTTGCGGAAGCGGTAGTTGGCGATCGCCTTACGAGCTTCCCCAAAGGCGACTTCGGGGCGCATTTCGACGCCGGAGCTGTCGAGCACGGGCCAGGCGCGGCTAAAGACGTTGAGGGCGGGGCCAAAGGCGCTGAGGTAGAGGTCGATGCCGCCAATGTCGTTGGCTTCAAATTCGGGGGCGCGTTGCTCGACGAGGTTGGCGAGTTCGGGGCGCAGGTCATCCCACCAGGCGGAACCGGCGTTGGGGTCGCGCTTGCGGCAGACGAGGAGCACGGTGCTGGAGACGGAGTTTTTCTGGGCCTGGTGCAGGTTTTGCGGGTTCTCGGTGCTGACGGCCCAGCTAGCGGTGATCTCAAACCCGGCGTCGATCAGGGATTTGGCGAGCACGTCCCAGGCACCGGAGTCTTTGTGGTTGAACTGGACGGTCATGACGCCGTCGTCGCGGAGGACGCGGAAGTATTCGGCAAAGGCGAGAGCCATTTTGGCTTCGTAGTCGC
>JBBSLR010000050.1:0-10531 GCA_038255045.1 Phormidesmidales cyanobacterium | reverse complement strand
GATCGCCGAGCCCAACCCCCACCAGCCATCTACTTCTTCGCCGTCGTCATCTGCGATCAACAATCCCCATTCCATCGCAATAAATAAGGATTTAAGGCTTAGTTTGAGGGCGTTGGATTTCACTGCATTTTACACAACCTATGTCTACTAAAAAAAATCATGGATTTTCTTTAGTAGACACTTCGGATAGTTTTTGATGGCCAACGATAGAATGCGGGCTTCAGGCCTCTTCTCCAGTGACTTATAGCGGTTCCTGATCGGATGAAGTACAGCAGGAGCCTTGCTGTACAAGCGTTACAGGCCTCTTTACGTACCTCATGCCAGCGAGAACCGCTATAGTTAATGAGAAATCAGGGGTATCAGCGCTTTCCTAGAAAAATGTTCAGACTATTGTATGGATTCATCTAATTGACACAAGATTCATGTGAGTTCATCACCACTTCAGACTTCTCATGCTAGTATTTTCATCAATGTTAATATATAAGAGCCTAGAATAAATTGGCTTGCAACTTAGTGTCGCTTTTCTGTTCTGAAAATCTGAATCCATCCTTAATTTTCTATGCCTAAAGAACCTTACTACTTCATAGATGAAGAAGACAAAAAGAAGAACGAGATTCTTCTTTTTGTCAGAGATGCAATGCCTGGTGCTTGGCGCTCATGTGCGAGCGAGCTTTACAATTCTGCCGAGCTGCTATGGAATGACAAAGATAATGGTCTTCGGGTTGAAGGTACATATTTTTCTGAAATAGTTGATGGTCAGCTAGTTCCTAGAAGTACAACGAGAAAAATCTATTCTGTTTCCAGATCATATTTTTTATTGGCAGGCTTCGCCTTAGAAAATTTAGTCAAAGGTTACTTAGTGGCAGTTGATCCAACACTTATTCATGATGGAAAGCTGCCCAAAAAGTTAAGGGAACACAATCTTTTAAATCTTATTAAGAAGATAGAAGGCCTTGAGTTGGACAAGAACGAACGCGAATTTTGCACTATAGCTGGACAGGCAATTCCATACTGGGGAAGATATCCTATACCAATAACTTTTAATGAGGTAATGCCTGAAGTAGGACTTACTGATGATTTAAGGCAAGGCTTTTTGTCTATTTACAATCGTATAGATGAGATTCTTTTTTTGAAGATTCGTGATGGATGGGATTCTGGCGTTGGCCCGAAAACCGTAAAAATATTTGATGCAAGGTATGACTCAGAAGAGGATATCCGAGCAATGAAGTGGAGGAAGGATGAAATATAGAAGTCTAAACTAAGGCAGGTTGGGTGAAGCCACAGCACAACACAACACTTCTGATAGTCTTAATTCAGTGACAACAGCCTAATTCACTTAAGGCGCAGGCGGAATTCGCGCCGTTCTGTGAGACTGAAGCTCATCGGGCAGCTTAAATAGGGGCACCATGCCATCGTCGCTGTCGAGGTAGAGTTCGGCGGCGGTGAGCAGGTCGGCCGCGCAGGTGGTGGGGTCGAGGTCGGTAAACAGATAGGTGGGTTTGCCGCTGCCCACGTAGGCGATCGCACAGGGCTGTTCACAAATGCACAGGCACCCGGTAGTTGCGATCGCCAGTTCATCTTTGCGCGGCCACTGTTCGTACAGGGCTTCCAGATGCTTCATCAGGTGCTCCCCGCCCGTTTCGCCATCGCGCTTCTCTTCATCCTCAGCAAAGCCGCAGCTTTTGCAAACAATCAACTGGTCGGGCATGTCTAGAATGGCTCCACAAGATATTTGAACAGGTCGTCCAGAATGGCGTTGGCCGCGATCGGGCCGCTGCCGATCCAGTAGCTAGGGACGGTATAAACCCGCCCCGCCTGCACCGCCTTGAGTTGTCGCCAGAGCGGATCTTGTTGTAGAGCCTCTAGTTTTTGCTTAGCTGTTTCCGTCGCTTCGGCGGTGTTCTCCCCGGTCCAGAGAAAAATGACATCGCCATCGGCCTGCCCTAGCAGCTCTCGGCTAATGCTGGTTTGAATGGGGTTGTCGAAAAGGGCCGCTGCCTCATCGGCCCCAATATCTTGAGCGGGCGGGCGGGCCAGCCCGGCATCTTGCAACACGGTGCCCACAAATGAATCGCGCAGGTAGAGATTGATCGTGTCAGGATAGATGCGCACCACCGATACCTGAAGGTTATCTAGGCGATCGCCCATCTGGGCCTTAAAGTCAGCTATTCGGGCATCGTAGTCGGCCATCGTCTGCTGCGCCGCATCAGCTCGACCCAGGGCCGCCGAGATCTGTTGGAACACATCTTTCCATTGGCCGCTGTGGTCAAAGTTAAAGAGGAGGGTAGGCGCAATCTGCGTAGCCTGGGCGTAGGCCCCCTGGTTATAGTCGAGCCCCACAATTAAATCGGGCTTGAGGGCAAGCACCTGCTCTAGATTGGGTTCTCCCGTCTGCCCCACGTTCTCGACTTGAGCCACCTGCTCAGCCATGTGATCGATCAAACCGCTTACGGCAGTGGCAATGGGGGAAAGGCCAGCTGCGATCGCATACTCAAAGGTGACCCCATCTAGCGTTACCAATCGCTCATAGGCCTTGGGCACACAGGTTGTTCCAGCCGCATGTTCAACGTCAGTGCAATCCACCGCCGCCGATGGCACTGACGTTGATTCTCCCCCCTGGCAGGCAACCACTAACCCTAGGGTAAGAAAACTGAGGCCTAGCCAAAATAGCCAGCGTTTTAATAGTTGGATGCTTTTAGGCAAGGAGGTCTCCTTTTTTGGGTTTAGGGTACAGGGTTTAGAGTTTGAGGCAGGGTGAGTTTAGGGTTAAAACTCCACCCCCACCCTGGCGGATACCGTCAGCGGTGCTCCTGGGGCTACGCCCAAAAATTGATCCGACGAGGTGAAGTAGCGAGCATTGAAAAGGTTTTCAACATTGAGCTGTGCCCGCCAGTTGTTGCGTCGGTAGAACAGCGCTGCATCGGTGCGGAAATAGCTGGGCAGGGTAAAGCTGTTGTCAGAGTTGCCTGCCCGCAGGCTAACGTAGTTAAGCCCCAGACCGAAGCCAAGACCCTCTAAATTGCCCTCCTGAATTTCGTAGGTGCTCCACAGGCTGAACTGGTTATCGGGCACGTTAGCCAAGCTATTGCCCACCGGAATGCTGTTGTCTTGGCTGACAAAGGCATCCAGTGCGGTGTAGTTGGCGGTCAGGTTCCACCCCGGCAAAATTTCGCCGCCCAGGCCCAGTTCAAAGCCTCGGCTGGCCACTTCGCCGGTTTGGATGGTAAACGCTGGGTCGTTGGGATCAGTAGTTTGCACATTCTGACGGCGAATATCGAACAAAGCCGCAGTAACGCTCAGGCTGTCGGTAATGTCGCCTTTGACCCCCACCTCAAACTGTCGGCCCCGCTCGGGGTCGAAGGTGGAATCGTCGGCGTTGCGGCTGGCCCCAAAGGAAGGCTGAAATGAGGTGGTATAAGACGCATAGAGCGACACCGGCTCAATCGGTTGATAGACAATGCCAACTCGGGGCGAAAAGGCGCTGTCTGTCTGGCTAAATTCTTCGCGGGGCTGGCCAATATCTTGGGTAGTGCGAAACTGATCGGCGGTGTCATACCGAATTCCGGCCAGCAGCTTGAGATTGGGCAGAATTTCAACCTGATCTTGCAGATAAATGCCCAAAGTTCTAATCGTGTCATCCCTAAAAAATTCAGGTTCGATAGCGTAGGGGATGCCAGTGTAGACCGGGTCAAAAATATTGATGGGGTTGTAGAGATTGCTAAATTGAAACTCAGGTTGCTCCAGCGCATTGCGGTACTCAACGCCAAACAGCACCTCATGGTTGACCGAGCCAGTGCTGAATCGACCAACCGCTTCGGCGTTGGTAAAAAAGCGTTGGTAGGTGCCGCCTGCAAAGTAGGCTAAGCGATCAAGTTCGCCTGTGGTTTCATCTAGCGAGTCAAATAGAGGGGCGTAGCGGCGCGGCGAATACTGTTGGTATTGAAGGGTGTGGCGCAGGTCAATATTCTCGCCAATCTCGTGGTTGAGACGATAGCCCAGGTTGAACTGCTCTTGGGAAAATTCGCCAAAATCTTCGCCAAAAAAGCGATCGCGCGGCAGATCAATAATGCCATTGGCACCCACCACAAGGCCTTCGTCGATGGTCTCGCGATCGCTCGTATACTGCCCGTACACATCTAATGAAGTGCTGGGGCTAATATCCCAGGTGACGATCGGTGAAATCAGCAGGCGGTTACCATCCACCAAATTGCGAAAGCTGTTGAGACTTTCGTAGGACAGATTGAGCCGATAGCGGAGGGTGCGATCGTCCGTGATTGGCCCCGATAGGTCAACGGCTCCATCGAAGCTGCCAAAGCTATTGACCCCCGCCGAGACGTCATAAAACGGCTCGCTCAGCGGGCGCTTGGGCACCAGGTTGATAATGCCGCCCGGCTCTCCCTGGCCAAACAGCACCGAGGCTGGCCCGCGCAGCACTTCCACTCGCTCGATGTCGTTGGTGCTCAGCGCCCCCAGCGAAAATGCCTCAACCCCATCGCGAAAAATGCCGCCCCGGCTCTCAAAGCCGCGAATCAAAAAGCCGGGGCCAAAGACGCTCAGTCCACGCCCGCCGGTGTCAGCCACCGAAGCTGCTGTTTCTAAGGCATTGCCCAATTCCCGCGCATCGCGGTCTTCAATTACCGCGCGGGGAATCACCTGAATGGACTGGGGAATATCGCGCAGGGGCGTATCGGTGCGCGTGGCTGTGCTGGAATCGCGCGGTGCGTAGCCCTCATCGCCCTCGCCCGTCACCCCAATGCGGATCGCCTCGTCGTCGCCAGAGGCCAAGCCCAAACCAGGCAAAATCCCTAGCACCAGCCCAGTGGCCCCGGCGCTCACATTCACCGCTGGCGGCCCATCGCTGCCGGTAATCGATACCCGCACCCGGTTGCCGGGCTCGTTGGTCACGCTCACCAGGGCAATACCCTCAGCGGGGCCAAACTGCTCAAAACTTTCCCCCTCCGGCAGGGCCAGCACCGCATTGGCAATCTCGGCCACCAGCGCGTTGCCCACTACAGAAGTCGTCGGTTCCCCCAGCGCCCCGGTCGCATCCAGCACCAGCCGCAGCCCCTCGCCCTGGGCTTCTACACGCACGCCGGTAATTTGCCTCACCGCCTGGGCCAAATCGAGATCCGCCGCCTGGCCGCTGGGTGGCACCGCTTCCACTAAAGACAGCGCCGTTTCTGCCCGAGCCGCCATCGGCACCAGCGCCAGCCATCCCGCCAACAACACGAACCCTTGCAATCGAACTCCCATCACACCACCTGTTAAATTATTGAGAACACTGCCCTAGCTGCGAATGGCTTCGAGGCAATCAGGAATACTTCTCAATAAGATACAGGTCGGTGATAGCTACTAAAGCGAAGGATGATCCCTGGGCGGAGTTTTTGCGATCGCACCCCGGAGTTTTTGAGGGAAGACAGTGCACGGTACTCGGCTTGCTGCAAACCGCAAACCCGGATAACCCACCCCTGCCCCTCCCAGGAGGGGATGCCGGAACCCATCCATCCACCCATCTACCCGCCTACCCATCTACCCGCCTACCCATCTACCCCTACGCCCTTCTCCCCCGCGCATACACCCCCGGATTCACCCCGTACTTGCGGCGAAAGGCGGCGGCGAAGTGGCCTCGGCTGGCAAACCCGACAGCCTCGGCAGCGGCGGCAATGCTTAGATCGCCCGATTCGAGCAGCTGGCGCGATCGCTCCATGCGGTGCTCGTGCAGGTAGCCAAACACCGTGGTGCCAAACACCTGGCGAAAGCCCACCTTGAGTTTGTGGTCATTGATGCCCACGGCCCGCGCCAGCTCAATCAGCGAGGGGGGATGG
The DNA here is from genome assembly GCA_038255045.1 of Phormidesmidales cyanobacterium. Lineage (GTDB taxonomy): Bacteria > Cyanobacteriota > Cyanobacteriia > Phormidesmidales > Phormidesmidaceae > Nodosilinea. The sequence goes on along the minus strand of JBBSLR010000050.1, from coordinate 4,706 downwards.
CTGAGCTGACGGCGGAGAATCTTGCTGGCGTAGTGGATGCGCTCCACATCGTCGGGCTTGAGGGCTGGCGGGCTGAAACTGTCAGGCATTGTTTTCAGGTCTTCAATCAACAACGCCATCAGCTCCCACACTTTGCTTTCCAGGTAGAGCCGCTGGGTCAGCCCTTGAAAGGGACAGTGCAAAATCGCCTGCACCGCCATCTGCATCGCTGCCGTCGGAGTTCCAGAGCGCTCAAAATAGCGCTGATCGACAGGGCGCAACAGGTCTGGAAGATCGTCGCAGGTTTCTCCACTCCACTGTTGGAAAATGTGGGGCTCGATATGAACGTTGATGCCGACAATCCGGCGATTGCCAGGAACCCGCCAGAGTTCGGCTGGGGCCAGCCCACTACCAAAAAAGTCGTAGCGCTGGCTGCGTTTGCCGCCGTTCTGCACCTGCTCAAAGGTAAACTCTAGGGGATGGCTGCGATCGCAGTGCATCACCTCTAAATCATCATTGAGCCAGCGGTCTTCAATACAGAGATCAATCCCTTCGCGGAGCGCCACGTAGCGCCGCTGCCCCTGCCCCAGGTGGGTCGGATAAGCCATCCCGTCGCCCTCTGTGGCAGTAGATTCGTCGAACCAGTTTGCGTAGTCGGCTTGGGAAAGGGTAATGGGCATGACGGCGAGCAGAACAACAGCATAGCGATAAAAGGGGGTTGCCCAAACGCCAGCCGACAATTCCTTGAAGACAGCCTTTTGAAGCAACCCCGGCCACCTACATCCAAAACATTAGATGTGAGAGAGGATGCTGAAATCTTATCGCTAGTTGGCATCAATTCTCAATAGTTATTCGAGATTAGTGGCCTGCCGCTGTGAGCTACCAATTTCAAGTCCTGCAACAGTTCCAAGTTTGAGCAACTGGGCAAAGCGAGAGTCGGGTGTTTGGGCTAGGGCGGCGCGATCGCCGCCCTCCACCACCTGCCCCTGCTCCAAAATCAAAATCTGGTCGGCCCGCTCCACGGTCTTGAGCCGGTGGGCAATGATAATGCCCGTGCGGTTTACCAGCAGCCGATCCACCGCCCGCTCAATTAGCTGCTCCGTCAGCGGGTCGAGCCGCGACGAGGCTTCATCGAGCACCACCAGCCCCGGATCTTTAAGAAACACCCGCGCAAAGGCCAGCAACTGCGCCTGCCCCGCCGACAGCCCACCGCTGTCGGCCCCCAGTTCTGTATCGAGTCCGGCGGGCAGCGATTCCAGCCAGGGCATCAGGCCCAGTTCATCCAGGGTTTGCAGAATAGTGCGATCGCCAATGTGCCCATTAAAAAAGGTCAAATTATTCCGCACCGAGGTTTGAAACAGCTGCACATCCTGAGTCACAAACCCCACATGGTGCGGCAGTTCTGCCCTAGATACCTGCCTGATATCGACCCCGCCCAGGCGAATCTGACCCCGCTGAATGTCGTATAGCCGCAGCAGCAACCGCGCCAATGTGCTCTTGCCGCTGCCCGTGCGACCCAGCAGGCCGAGGGTTTGCCCGGCGGGGAGGTGGAGGGTGAGGTTTTGAAGAGTGGATGAGTGGATGAGTGAGTGAGTGGATGAGTCCGCCCCATCTACCCATCCACCCATCCACCCATTCACTCCCCTTTCCCCATACCCAAACGACACCCCCTCAAACTCCACCGACAGCGCGCCCGTTGGCAAAACCCCTTGCCCACCGGGGCTCACCTGAGTCTGGTACCCCAATAAATCCTGAATACGGTGGACGCTGGCCTGGGCCTGCTGGAGCTGTTCTAGCTCTTCGCGGATGCGCTCGATCGGGTCTTGCAGCAGGGTGGCGTAGTAGAACAGCAGGTAAACGGTGCCGATGGTGATGGCGGCTTGGCTCCAAAGGTAAGCGCCGATGGCTAGAGCGATCGCATTCCCTACCGTAAACAGCCCCACCGTGCTGCCCCACAGCAGAGTGCTGGTGAAGCGAGCCTGGTGAAAAGCCGCCAGCCACCGCCGCAAGATTTTATAAAACCGATCCATCACGTAGCCAACGGCCCCGTTGGCGCGGATATCCTCCAGACCGCTGAGGTGCTCGGCCACAAAGCCGTAAAATTCGGCGCTGATCTGGCGGTAGGTGCCCCAGGGACCAACGGCCAGGGTTTGCAGGCGACCCAAAACGCCAAAGGCCACCAGGGCAAACAGGCTCAGGCTTAGCCCAGCGCGCCAGTCTTCAAGCCACAGAATCGTTAAAACGCCGACCACCAGCAGACCGTTGCCCACCACCTGCAACACAAACTGCGAGAAAAATCGCGACAGGGCATCGACATCGCCATCGACCCGCTCCACCAGTTCGCCGGGGGTGTGGGCTTTGTGAAAGGCCAGATCAAGACCTAGGGCATGGTGGGCCAGGTCGAGGCGCAGGGTGTTGGTCGCCCGCCAGGCAATGGTCTCGCTGAAGTAGGTGGTGACGATCGCCAGCCCCTGCTGCAAAACTGCGATCGCCACAAACGCCCCCGCCGCCCACACCAGCGACCGCTGCTGCCCACCGGAGATCGCCGTATCGATGAAGTAGCGCAAAATTTGCGGGTTCAGCAGCTGTAAGCCAATGCCCCCCAGCAGGGCGATCGCCAACCCCCAAAACCGCCCTCGCTGCGGTTTTAGATACGTCGTCAACATCGCTCGATACCCCGGTGTCGCTGCCTCCATAGCGAACCTACCCCGCAAAGAACCTAATCCACAGCCTACCGACTCGCCCGCCTCAAAAGGATTCCTAAACGGAGTGTTTTGACTCCTAACGGGAATCGTTTAGGGAGTCAAATTCCCTTCCCCCACTCCCTGCCCCCCAAACAATCCTTCCGCCAGGTGCTGATTGATCGTTTGGGGGGCAGGGTCTTGGTGAGGAGAGTGGGTGAGTGCTTCTTGATAACTTTCTACGCCCTACGCCCTAATCCCCACCCCTTCACCGACAAGTCCCTGTACCCTTAATTCCTTCATAATCTACCGCCACCTCCGAGCCACTGCGGGGGGTTCCCCCCGACAGGTCGGTCAGCTCTACGGGATAGCTGCCGCCGGTGGGTGGGCTCATGGTGCCCTGGTAGAGGGGCTGCCCCTGGTTGCTGCTGCCCTGGCGGCTGAGGGTGCCGTCAAAGGTGTTGCGCGTTTCTAAATTGACAAAGCGCACCAGGTGGAAGCCGTTGGCGTCGTAGAAGGCGGTAAACGTCATGGCTTCCATCAACCCTTCGCAGGTGCTGCTCTGGCTGGCCCGATTTGGCAGGGGGGTAGCCCGCCCGGCAGTGTTGATAAAGTCGCCGCGAATCCAGCCCTCGGCCCCAGATTGGTCAAATTTGACGAAATACCAGGTGCCGTCGCTGGCCTCTGCCGATCGCAGCAGCTGTACTGGGTCGCCGACTACCCCATAGCCCCTGGTGTCGGAGGCGGTGGTGGGCTGCGATCGCAAGTTGATCTGCGACCCGGGCTGGCTGGCAATCAACAGCGCCGCCTGGGGCGGGTTCACCGCTTGGCCCGTGCCCCCGACCCCAGGCTCTGGCGGGCTCGGGGTCGGAGCTGCGCCTGTCCCGCCTGTCCCTGGGGCTGGAGCTGTCCCTGGGACAGGCGCAGGGTCTACCGACTGCGCCTCGGTCTGCTCTCCTGCGCTAGGGGGCACCCCCCCGGTGGTACCGTTGCGCTGTCCGTAGAAAATTGCTGCCAGTGCGACAACAACACTACAGAGCGCCACTGCCATCCATACTTTGGACTTGGTCATAGCTTTGCCCCCTCAGGAAACCCAGAGATCTAGCATAGCGTTTGGCCCCAAGGGATTTTAGATTTAAGAGGGGGGATTTTAGATTGTCACAGTAGGCCAATCTAAGAGAGGTTTTAGCCTGGGGATTTGAGATCAATTTACCCCGCCAATTCCCACCTCTACATGGCTCTGGCTACAACCGCCCCACCGGCCAAAATCCAAAAACTAAACTCTAAAATTGTCCTACTTTCCAAACCCCACCACCGCCCCCTCTGCCACCACGTAGGCGGTCTCCCCCGCCGCCAGAGCAATATTGTAGCCGCCGGTAAACTCCCCAAAGGCGGGCAGCGTCAGCCGCTGCTGCCGGGGCTGCCAGTGGAAACAGGGCAATCGCAGGCGATCGCACCCCATGGTCAGCCTAAAGCAGGGGTGAATGTGACCACAGATATTGAGCCGCTCACCGTCTACATCTGGCTCATGGCTAAACAGCACGCCCTCCACCTCCACAGCGTCAACCAAGCAATCTACCGAGAGCTGGCTGAGGGTGTCTTGCAGACGGCGATCGTGGTTGCCGAGAATCAGGTGGGCGCTCACCTGGGTGCGGTGCAAAAACCTCAGCCAGGCATCGATTACCCCATCGGCCATGCCCTCGCGCCCGTGAAACAGGTCGCCTAAAATCCATAAATGTTCTGGGCTGTACTGAGCGCACAGCCCCTCGAGCCGCTGGAGGGTGGCATCGTTAACCTGGCTAGGCACCGGTAGCCCGTGGTGCTGAAAGGTCTCCGCCTTGCCCAGGTGCACATCCGATACCAGCAGCAGCTTCAGCGACTCAACATAAATCGCCCGCTGGGGCAGCAGCACAAGCTCCACCTGACCCACCGTCAGCGTTTCTGTAACAGCAAGGGTCGACAACAGCAAAAGCCCAGCAGCAACAACTCAATGGATGCCACTGTAAAGGATTTAGCCCATTCTCGCCGCCGCCAGCCTGCTAACCT
>JBBSLR010000049.1:0-10546 GCA_038255045.1 Phormidesmidales cyanobacterium | reverse complement strand
CGGTGGTGGCCAGCCCCACGCCGTAGGCGCGATCTACCCCAGCCTGCAATAGCTCGGTGGCCCCTGCCCCCAGGGCACCGTCGATCAGGCTGGCTAGGGGGCTAGCCCCCGCCTGCCCGGAGACCAGCGCCAGCAGCGGCTTGAGGTTTTGAGAAAGGGTGGCTAGGTCAGACCCCACTGCTGCCACCGCCAGCGACTCGGGCAGATAGGGGGCGATCGCCGCCCAATCGTTTGCCCCGGCCCGCTGGGGATGCAGCCGGTGGCCCTGGGCGGCCAGCAGCGCCGTGTGGCCCAGCAGCCCCTGGCGGGTCAGCTGCCACGACATCAGCCCCCAGCCCACCTCGTCGTCGGTGGCCCCCATTTGCCCCAGCGCCACGGCGGCATGCTCGTCAGGGTGAAGCCACTGGTTGAGGGCGGGCAGGTTGAGGGCCAGTAGCCCCACGCGGGGCTGGGGCAGCTCTCGCAGGGCAGTTTTGTAGCGGCGATCGCCCTGGAGATTGAGGTCGTTAGACTGGGCGGCGGTCAGGGCCTGGCGCAGCACGTCGGGGTGGTTGGCGGCCAGCAGGTAGCGGTTGGCCACCAGGGTCGTCGCCAGCTGGGCCGTGGCGTCGCCGGGGAACGGTTGCGATCCCCGGCGGGCGTAGATCAGCCGATTGCCGGAGAAATCTTCAAAGGTGAGGGCGTCGCCGGCGATCGCCCGGTTTTGCCAGTACAGCTCTAGGGCCGCCTGGGCGGCCGCGCTGTCGTTACAGGCCAGGGCCACCAGGTAGCCGGGGGTGGTGCCATTGCTGGGGTCGTAGTCGAGGTCGGGGGTAACCAGCGCCGCCGTCACCTCTTCCCCCAGCCAGGGCTGAAGGTCGCGGCTGTAGCTGAGGCCGGTGTTGGCCAGCAGCAGTTGCTCAATGCGCTCCTGATCGCGGCGAGTCTCCTGGCGCAGGCGGGGGGCGGCCAGATAGTCCCACAGGGTGGCGAGGCGATCGGGGCGCACCAGCACCGAGGCCACCAGGGTCGACTGCTTGGGCACAAACTGAAGCGCCAGCGGCTGCGCCTGCCCGCCGCCCTCAATCAGGTACATGGGGTTGTTGAGAGTCAAGCGCCCCAGCAGGCCCAAACCCAGCACCAGCACCAGCCCGGCAGCAATGGCAAGGGGGCGAATAAACGAGCGAAACTTCATTGACCTCACGCCTGAAACCCAGAAAACATCCGCCGCGCGATCGCCCGCGCTAGCTAATGTTTCCTAGTGTATGGCCCTTCGAGACCCGTAACCCCTCGGATGCCGTCGGGCTGTTTAGAAATTAAACAATGTAGCCCCTATATAAATTACTTACGGCTCAAGACTGCGGTGCTTTTGGCGGTCTTTGCGGCGCTGTGCCTGGCTCTGATTGGGCTAGGGCGGCTAGACCAGCGCCGCAGTGTATCCCCTCGTCTCAGCTAGAATTGAGCTATACCAAGTCCAGCTCGGGATCTGTAGTTTTCCCACAGGCAGAACTCCACTTCTGGACTTGGATGAGGCTTAGATCGATTCTGGCTATTCTCCAGGTTTACCGATGATGCTGGCTCCAGATGTAAAGATTTCTCTCTACGAACAAGACTATCTGCTGTGGCTAGAGCAGGTGGCCGAGCAGCTACGGCAAAAAGATTTTGATGGTCTAGATATTTTTAACTTGATTGAGGAGATCGGCGACTTGGGCAAAAGTGAGAAACATGCCGTTGCCAGCTACCTCATGCACCTCTGCGAACATTTTCTAAAGCTAAAATACTGGGACTCTGAGCGCGATCGCTGCCTTCGCGGCTGGACGGTCGAAATTACTAACTTTAGACTTCAGCTGCAGCGACGGCTAAAGTCTAGCCCCAGCCTCAGGGGCTATCTGGAAGAAATTTTTGCTGAAGAATACGGCAATGGCAGAAAGCTCTTTTTAACCGCCAGCGGGCTTGAGGCTAATACCGTACCCGCACAACCCTGGTTTGATCTCAAAGATGCTTTAGACCAAAACTGGCTGCCTTAGCCCGCCTCAGAGCTACTCTGACCATGCATTGGTTAACTAGCTGAGCACTCGGGCTAGGTTTAGGGTAAAACCTGGCAGCACAGATTCTCCGGAGAGCTGCTGAGGGGCCTTGAGAGTTTCCACAGGGCTGCTCTGTCGATAAATCTTAACCTGCTGATCTTGGGGATTGATCAACCACCCGAGACGAACACCGTTAGCTTGGTATTCTTGCATTTTGGCTTGCAGCGGGGGCAGGCTATCGCTGGCCGATCGCAGCTCAATCACAAAGTCAGGGGCGATGGGCGGAAATTTTTCGCGCTGCGCTGGGCTTAGAGATTCCCAACTGCTGCGCTCGACCCAGGCGGCGTCGGGCGATCAATCGGCCCCATTGGGCAGCTTAAAGCAGGTAGACGAGTCGAAGGTGTAGCCCAGCTGAGTTTGGCGATTCCAGAGGCCCAGATCGATGGTGATATCTGCGTTGCGACGACCGCTTTCTCCCCCGGTGGGTGACATGATAACGAGTTCTCCCTGGGCTGAGCGCTCAAATTTGATATCAGGGTTTGCCCGACAAAGTTGGTAAAACACTTCGTCCGTGAGCGTTCCAACGGGATCTAGGCTAATGGTAATGGCGGACATGGAATGCTCCAAGGTGCCAAAGGATATGTCCTTCAACTCTAGCGAACCCGAAAGAATTTCAGCATATCTTGCAAGCAAAGAGGTCGCAAGCAAACAAGATCAATTATCGTCAGCGTCGCTGGCCTCTGCATCGGTGCCGATGGCTTGGCTGACGATCGCATTCGCCTGCTTTTCAGTGGCGGCCTGGCGTTCGCTGTGGCGATCGGTAAGATAGTCTATCTGGTCGCGCAGCAGCAGGGTAAATTTGTAAAGCTCTTCCATCACGTCGACGACGCGATCGCGGTAGGGCGAGTCTTTCATCGTGCCATCGTCGTGGAACTCTTGGTAGGCTTTGGCCACCGATGACTGGTTGGGAATTGTAAACATCCGCATCCACCGGCCCAAAATCCGCAGGGTATTGACCGCATTAAACGACTGGGAGCCGCCGCTCACCTGCATCAGCGCCAGGGTCTTGCCCTGGGTGGGCCGCACCGCCCCAATGCTCAAGGGCACCCAGTCAATCTGGTGCTTCATCAGACCGCTGACGTTGCCGTGCAGCTCGGGGCTAGACCACACCTGCCCCTCAGACCAGGCCACCAAATCGCGCAGCTCTTGCACCTTGGGGTGGCTCTCGGGCACGCTGCCCAAAATCGGCAGCTCGTGGGGGTGAAAGAACCGCACCTCGGCCCCCATACCCTGAATGATTCTGGCGGCCTCTTCGGCTAGAAGTCGGCTGTAGGAGCGATCGCGCAGCGACCCGTAGAGAAACAAAATTCTGGGTGGGTGCTCAAAGCTCATGGGTTGCTTCTGGAGTAGCTAGCGGGGCGCTGGTTTTAGGGTCATGACCGTTTCGAATCGCTAGATCGGCTTTGCAGCAAGCTTCTAGCATAAAATGAAGCAGCTGGTTGATGCTCTAGCAAATGCCTTAGTGGTCTGTCAAGCCTCAATTTGTAGGTTGGGTGAAGCGCTGGCGGAACCCAACAAAGCTTACTGCGTTGGGTTTCACTTCGTTTCACCCAACCTACGCGAACGAAGCAGCTGGTTGATGCTCTAGCAAATGCCCTAGTACTCCGCGGCATAAGTCGGCCAATTCTGAAACCTGAAACCCAGCACTTAAAACCCCATCAAGGGTTTCCCTCTCTCTGCCAGCCAATACTAGGTGTCTAGATGGGTGCCAATCAGGCAGGCTCCGGTGAGGCTGACGCCGTCGAGTCGAGTGCTAGAGAGGTCGGCGCAGAGCAGGTTTGCCCCCCCCGGCGAGGCCCCCGCTAGAGTGGCATGACGCAGATCGGCTTGTTCGAGGTTGGCATTGTCGAGCCGCGCCCCCTGCAAATCGGCCTGGGAGAGATCGGCCCCCTTGAGGTTGGTGTCGCTGAGGTTGGCCCCGCGCAGGTCGGCCCCACGCAGGTCTACCCCCTGTAGGTTGACCCCCATCAGGTTGCAGCCGCTTAAGAACGCTCCGGCCAGGCTGCCCCCGCCCAGGCGTGCCCCCATCAGGTTGGCGCCGCGCAGATTGGCGCCGCGCAGGTCGGCCCCGGTGAGGTCGCACTGCATCAGGTTGGCCCCCCACAGGTTGGCCCGCAGGTCGCTGCCCACCAGGCTGGCCCCCATCAGGTTGGCACCCTCAAGGTGAGCCTTGGCCAGAGAGGCGCGGCTGATGTTGGCCCCCATTAGGTTGGCCCCGGCCAACTGAACCCCCGCTAGGTCGCTGCCAGACAGGTCTTCGTCTTCTAGATCGGCCCCGGCCAGGTGGCGAAGCTTGCCCAGTCGCAGGGCGGCGATGTCAATGGAGTCTGTAGGCACGGGCGACGGTTTTGGGTAGGGATTTGCTAGGGATTTGCAGTCAGGCGTCTGATTAGGAGATTTCCAGGAAAGCAGATACCAGCTTTAATTCAGCGACTGTAGCCGCCGTAGGGTGGGCACTGCCCACCATTGGGAAACTATTTTTTAGAAGTCGCCTTAGTGCGGCGTCAGCTGAGACGAGGGCTGATAGACAGTCAGCTGATCGTCAAGGTCAGGATTCAGCAGCCCTGACCCCAGGGTAATTTTAGTCGGTATTGCGGGCAGACTGATGCCCTGCTGTAGACCCATCACCATCAGGCCCAGAATTTCGACCAGCTTTGGATCCCACCGCTGGCCCGCTTCGGCCTGGCAGGTGGCCAACACTTCGCCTAGGGCGGCGGTGTTGTTGTCGGTGGGCGTACCGTGGCGGGCCTCGGCCACCCGGTGCTGAAACTCGGCCACCAGGCTCAGCATGCGCGATTCGAGAGGTACGGCGTCACCCTCTAGGCCAGCGGGGTAGCCGCTGCCGTCCCAGCATTCGCCCTGGTGGGCAATGATGGCGGCGATCGCCCGCATGCGAGGCATCAGCCGCAGGGCCTGCACCTCCGGCATCAGCGGGCAGCTGGGGCCATCAACCGTGAGGTTAGCTGCGTCGGGGGCGGGGGCAATGCGGTGCAGCCTGCCCGCCAGCCGCAGCCGCTGCAGCTGCCAGGCGGGCAGATCGAGCAGCTGGCCCATCATTTCTAGCAGAGACACCACTTCGCTGGCGGCTAGGGGGTTGACCGGGTCGCTAAGATCCACCAGCTGGGCCATGCGCAAAAACGCTTGCAGCTCGTTGGAGAAGAGGTTTTGATCGAGGTCGTCTACCAGGCTAAAGGCCAGGTTGCCCTTGAGGTCGTTGCGGCTGGTTTGTAGGTAGTGCACCACCTGGGCGACGGTGTGGCTGACAGCGGTAGACTCTTCGCCGCGCAGAGCCGGGCTTTGCTGCTTGAGGGTGGCGAGGTGCTCGGTGAGCTGGGCCGCCAGGGCAGAGTTGTAGCGATTGACGTGGGCGATCGTCAGCTCTACGGTTTCGCTCACCAGGGCCGAGTCAAAGGTCCAAAAGCCGTAGAACTTACGCTCTAGGTCGTGCTCGGGCACCCCAGCCTTACCATAGTCGGCCACCGACAGCTCTTGGCAGAGCACCATGGCGGTGTAGTCGGGGGAAAGAATCATTAGGTGCCACTCTTCGGCCACCGGGTCGTCGTCGGCCAGGTCAACCAGGGCGACATTCTCGCGCTGGCTGGTGGGGTGGTCGTGAAAACCCGACTCAGGGGAGGCCATGATCACAATTTGCTGGGCTTTGTCGGCGATCGCGCTGTAGCGATCGGCCTCTTCTAGATACCACTTGCCCCGCTGAAAGGCCGTAATCACCAAGGGAGCTGAGCCAGAGGTCAAAATGCAGTCTTCGAGGGCGTGGCAGAGGGCGACCAGAGTGTTTTTGTAGTAAACGCCGTAGTTAAGGGGTGTAGTGTCTGGCTCGGCACGACCGTCTACCAACAGCTTGAGTATTGACCCGTCTAGCATTTCAGCCCTCTAACTAACCCTTATGACCTACGTATTTAGGATGATAACGCAGCTCGGGAACAGAGGGGGCCCAGCACTGCTTAGTCCAGTAACTCTGCGATCGCCCGCCGGATAAACCCCTCATCCTCTGGGTTTTGGTAGGGGTTGCCCGCCCGGTGGCCCCAGATCGACGGGATGGGGCGGTACTCGGCGTTGGCGATCAGCGCCGCCTCGGCCTTGCAGTCTTCTGGGGTGAAATATAGGTCGGTGGTGGCGGGCATGACCAGGGTTTGGGCGGTAATTGCCGCCATTGCCCGGTTGTAATCGCCCTGGTACAGCGGGTTATCGCCCAGGTCGCAGCGCAGCCAGGTGTCAATCATGGCCAGCAGGTTGTGGGGGTCGCGCTGGCGGTAGCCCGCCTCCCAGGCCCGCGAAATGTAGTCTTCGAGCGAGTCGTAGCCCCAGGCCAGGTAGGGTTTGGCCCGGTAGTAGGCCTGGCTGGCGGCCCAGCTGGCGTAGATCTGGGTAAAGGTGTGAAAGCCGCGATCGGGTGTGGCCTCAAACCGTTCGCCATTCCAGGCTGGGTCGCTGGTGAGGGCAGCCCGCAGACTGTAGAGAAAGAGTTTGTTGTGGTCGGTGGTTTTGGCGGTGCCGCAGAGGGCGGCCAGGCGCTGCACCCGGTCGGGGTAGAGCGCCCCCCAGTGGTAGCCCTGCTGCGCCCCCATCGACCAGCCGTAGACCAGGGCCAGCTGCTCAATGCCTAAGGATTGCAGCAGGGCGAACTGAGCGCGCACATTGTCGTAGTGGGTGAAGTAGACGCCGGGCTGGGCCACCGCCGGGCAGTTGCTGGGCGAGGTCGAGAGGCCGTTGCCCAACATATTCACCATCACCACGCACCAGCGACTGGGGTCGAGAATGCCGCCGGAGCGCACCAGCCAGTCGACATCGGTGTGCTGTGCCCCGTAGGAGGTGGGGTAGAGAATGGCGTTGCTGCGCTTCGTGGAGCGTTCTGTCCCAGAACCGCTATTCAGCTCGCCATAGACCTGGTAAACCACCCCAACCTCAGGCAGCACCACGCCGCACTGCAAGGGGAAGTCTTTGAGCACAAACCGTCCCGGCGTTGCCATACCCATTAGCTAAACTCCGCCACGATGCCGCGATTGACCCGCACATAGCCCGCATCGACCCGCTCGAAGTGGGGTTTGAGCTGTTCGTGGGCCGCGGGCAGCATCGCAAACGGAATCGACGGGTACAGGTGGTGCTCGGCGTGGAAGGGCATGTTCCACATGATCCAGCGCAGGGGCCAGAGGGTAAGGGTGGTGCGGGTGTTGATCAGGGGGTTGTCGCTATGGGGGCAGCCGGTGTGCTCGGCCAGCAGCACAAACCGCAGCACCGGCTGGCCCACCGCCAGGGGCAGCACCCAGTAGGTCAGCAAAAACCAGGGATGGCCCAGCAGGGTGGAGACCGCCATGATCGCCCCGTAGGTGAGCAGCTGGAGGCGCAGCGATCGCACCACCTCAGCCCTGCCGCTTTCAGGAATGTAGTAGCACTCCTCCATCTGCCCCAGCGCAACCTGGCTGTGGCCGCGCACCTTACCCAGCCACCAGGGCATGCCGCTGAGCTGCCACAGGTAATCGCCCAGCCCCTGGGGCTTGGGGTCGTCTAGCTCTGGGTCTTTGCCCGGAATTTGGGTGTAGCGGTGATGCCACTTGTGGTAACGACGGTAAAAGGTGCTGTTATAAAACGACAGCAGCCCCGCCAGCCAGGCCGCGCCGTCATTGAGCCGGGGGTTGGCAAAGGCGGTGCGGTGGCAGCACTCGTGCATGGCACAAAACATCAGCGCTAGACTGGCACCGCAGACCAGCAAAGCGGGCAGGGCCAGCCACAGCGGGGCTGTGGCCCACAGGTAGCCCCACAGATAGCCACTCAAGGCGATCACGCCCAAATGGCCCAAAAACCTGGTGGCCCCGGCCCGGTTTGACCGCTGGTTAAGGGAGGCCAGTGCCGCCGCCGATAAAACCTGGCGAGGTTGACTGGGCGACGAACCCAGTTCGGCAGCAGGTTCGGCAGCAGGTGTAGTATTCGTAAGCATGGTTAACGTTCTGGTAAAAAATGCTTGGGCAACGTCAGACAGTTGAAAAATGGGAAATAGCCCGATTGGGTAACGCCCCAGGATCTCAAACCACCTTTCCCCCAACGACCCGCTGGCTAGAAGGGCCAGCAAAACGACCCGCCTTCAACAACCACTTTCAACTTGTTATAACAAGTGAGCTTAGCACATTTGTCAGGGGGTGACCAAGCCACCTTTCACCATGCCCGCCGCCCGTTAATCACTGCCTGACTATGGCTACTCCATTACACATCACCATTTCAGAAAAGCTGCGCCACCAGATTGAACTGGGGCAGTACCAGGCGGGCGATCGCCTGCCCAGCGAGCACCAGCTGATGGAAACCTTTAGCGTCAGCCGCATTACCGCGCGGCAGGCGGTGGCCAACTTGGTCAGCCAGGGGCTGGCGATCGCCTACCGAGGCAAGGGCGTCTTTGTCACTCCGCAAAAAAAAGTCACCTATTCTCTCTCTAGCCCGCTGGTGTTTCTAGAGCCAGACATGACCCGCCAGGGGGTGGCCTTTTCCTTTGAGAACCTGGCTTTTGAGGTAGTTCTGGCCCCCGCTGAGGTGGCGACTGCCATGCAGGTTTCCCAGCCGTCTGAGGTCTACCTGCAAAAAAAACTCCTGCGGATGGATGGGGCAGCGGGCGCGGTGGATATTTCCTACCTCATGGCTGACCTAGGCCAGCGGTTTGCCCCCCAGCTCGAATACCAAATGACGTTTCCCACCCTGGCCCAAAACGGCATCCCGATCAGCCGCCTAGACGGGTTGATTGAGTGCACCCACGCTGACTACGACCTCAGCGGTTATTTGGAGGTGCCCCTGGGCCATGCCCTGATGGTCTATCGCTACACCGCCTACTCCAGCGACCAGCAGCCGATGCTCCACGGGGCGACGATCTCGCGGGCCGATCGCTTTTGCTATTCCCTCAGCACCCGCTCTAGCGGGGTGACCTGAGATATGGCCAATGTCCCCCGTGATAGTCGATCGCCTGGGCATCGTTCATACTGACTATGTATAGGCAGCAACATTCTCAACAGCCGCCCGTCGTTATTAGTGTCATTGGCCAGAGGTTTCTATGAAGCAGCGCATATTTGCGGCAGTCGCCCTAGCTAGCCTGGGGCTAAGCGCCCTGGCCCTCAGCCCTGCCCATGCTGCTGAGCGGGTGCGCCTCAACTACCGGGGCTTTAGCCGCTCTGTGCCGGTGCCTCTGCTGGTCTTGCTGGCGGAAACCGGCGAATCCTCTGGGGTGCTGGGCGGGTTGCTCAACCAGGCCGGGCAAGATGGGGGCGAACTGCGATCGCTGCTCACCCGCCCGCTCTCCGCCGACCCCGTTGTGCTCGATCGCTCCCTCAACAGCCGCCCCGGCAATTGGGTGCTCGACTACCTGGGTCAATCAATTCATACCGGCACTGGCGGAGCCAACCGTCAGGCGCTGCGATCGGCCCTGGTGCTCTCCGCCAGCGACGATAAGCAAATCACCCTGCTAGAGGTGCTGCAAAACTACCCCACCGAAGAAGTTGTGCTAGAGGGCGACAATATTCAGGCTGCCTACAGCAGGTTGGCCAGCTTTCTGCGACCCCTCTCAATTTTTCTATGAATGTTCCCATTAAATACTTATCCGGGAGCTTACCGCAACCGGCCCAGCGGGCCGAGTTCGCGTCCTTGGAGCGCAGCCGTCAGCGGCGCAGCAGTGAAACCGCGACCATGCCCACCACAATGGCTACCACCAGCAGCGTCAGCGGCTCTAGCTTAAACTCCGAATCGCCGCTAGAGCCAGTGGCGTAGAAAAACGCGAAAAACACAATCAGTATCACAACTACGTCAAAGCCAGTAAACACAACGCTTTCTCCCATGACCGACTGAGACTGTGCCAAGTCCAGCGCGGGATCTGTAGTTTTCCCACAGGTAGAACTCCGCGTCTATATTTTATGACTGCTGCTGCTCCTTCTCGTCTGCCCCTGGGGTTTTAGGTTACCGGGAATTCTGCCATCCGCCTCAGCTAGGCCGGGCAAGTCTACGCCACTTCTTCTAGCACTCCGGCCCCAGACTCGGCTTCGCCCAGCACGGTGAGAAACTGGAGCGCCATCGCCATGTAGGTGGCGCACTGGGTCGGCGGCAGCCGGTAGAACGACTGCCAGGCAGCGGCTTTGTCAGACTCGTAGGCATTGGCGCGATCGGGCTTGTGGTCAAGCCAGCCTAGGCGCACAGCATGGCCGATCAGCACGTCGAGGTAGATGTGGTCTTCAAAGTAAAGGTCAGAGTTGACCTTGAAAATTTCGCCCATTTCCCGCAGGGCCTCCAGGTTGAGGTGGCGATACTCTGGGGCCTGGATTTTGTTCAGCAGGTGGGTAATGCGGCGCTCAAAGTTTTGCTCACCAGGGGTCATTTCCGACAGAATGCGATCGCTGTCCAATCTATTCTTGCGGTCAAACTTATTGCCGATCACAATGCCCTTAGAGTGCTTCAGCACCTCCCACACCTGGGTGTAAAATCCCTCAGAAATGCGG
>JBBSLR010000048.1:0-10641 GCA_038255045.1 Phormidesmidales cyanobacterium | reverse complement strand
CATCAACCCTGCTATTGTGGCGCTGTTTAACGCCATGGGCCTCTGGCCAATGGTCTATGCCGCCGTGGCGCTGGTGGATGGCCATGGTCAAAAGCGGCGGGCCTGGCCTTTTGTGCTGGCGTCGTTTGCGGTGGGGGCCTTTGCGCTGCTGCCCTATTTAGCCCTGCGGCGGCCTAACCCTACCTTTGGCGATCCGAGCTTTAGCGGCCCCAAAAGCCCATTGCTGCGACTGCTGGAGTCTCGCTGGCTGGGGGCACTGCTGGGGGCCGGGGCGATCGCCTTAGCTGCCCTGGCCTTACTTAAAGGAGACTGGCCCGATTTTGCTCAGCAGTGGCAAACCAGCCGCTTTATTCACGTGATGTCGCTGGATTTTGTTGCTCTCTGGCTGCTGTTTCCGGTGCTGCTAAAGGATGACATGGCCCGCCGAGGTTTGACCCAGAACTGGATTCCATTAGCGGTGCTGGCACTGCCGCTGGTGGGTGCCTGCCTGTATCTGGCCCTGAGGCCCGGTTTGGGCGTGGCGGCGGATAAGGCAGTGGTCGGTGGGTAGATGGGTAGGTGGGTAGGTGGGTAGGTGAATAGGAAATTTTCCACCCACTCCCCTACCCACTCCCCCCTAAACCCCCGCTGCCATACCTTGCAACCGACTGAGCGTGCGCTGCACAGACGATAGCCCCTGCCGATCGCCCTGGGCCTCTAGGTAGGTGCTGGCTCGCTCTAGATCGGCGATCGCTCGCCGCTGGTCGCCCTGGCTCTGGTAGGCGGCGCTGCGATAGCAGTAGGGCAGGGCAATGGGGTCGCCGCAGGCGATCGCATCGCTGTAGTCGCGTACGGCTCCTTTTAGATCGCCGAGCTTTTGCAGGGCGCTGCCCCGATAGACGTAGGCCATGGGCAGGTCGGGCCTGAGGGCAATAGCCTGGGTAAAGTCGGCGATCGCGGCGGCGCAGCGGCCCTGCTCTAGGCGCAGCCAGCCCCGGTTGCAGTGGGGGGCAAACAGCTTACCGTTCTGGTCAATCGCCTCGCTCAGGTCGGCCTCGGCCTGATCTCCCTGGTTTAGCTCTAGCTGGGCCACCCCCCGGTTGTTGAGGGCAATGGCGTGGTCGGGTTGCAGGGTGATCACCTGGTTGTAGTCGCCAATGGCACCGAGCTGGTCGCGCAAGTCGTGGCGGGTGGTGCCCCGATTAAAGAAGGCGATCGAATCCCCCGTTGGAATCACCGGGTCGTGGAAGCGCTGCATCAGCGCCTGCACCACCGCCGGTTCGCTGGTGCGCAGTTTTGCCTCCAGGTCGGGGATGGCGGCACTCTGGGTGGGCAGCGCCTTAAGGCTGACAATGGCATAGGTATGCCCCATGGTGTTTTCAGGGGGCGCGTCGGTGCCGCTGTCACACACCAGGTAGCTCTCGGCGGTGCCCATAATTCTGAACTTAAAGCGATCGGGGTAATTTTGTCGCAGGGGCAACAGCTGGTTAAGGGAGGTCTTGAGCAGCTGGAGCTGGCTCGACTCGGTGCCCCAGCGCTGGCTAATGCGCCAGGCCAGGCGGCCATCGTGCTGGTCGCCCCGGTGGCACCAGCCAATTTCGAGCTGGCCGCCCCGCTCTAGCAGCTGGCGAAACTGCCTGAGCAGCGCCTCGTCGATGGTGACGTAGCTGGCCCAGGGCCACACCAGCAGCACCCGGCGGGTGGCGGTGGCCAGGGCGGCTTCTAGGGCGTGACGGCTGGCCATGGTCTGGGGCTGGGCCGCAGCGGTCACGGGCAGGTCAATAATCCAGTCGGGCTGGGCGGGCTGGGGCAGTTTGACCGGCGGCTCCTGGCGCGAGGTTTTGATCTCGGCTTCGTTTTGCTGCACCCGCCGCGCCAGCTGAATCAGCGCTTTGCGATTGGCCGTATCGGCCGGGGCGGTGGCCCACTGGCTGGCGATCTGCTGCTGCCGTTCGGAGAGCGATCGCGTCACCCCCTCCAGCTGGGCCACCTGGGCCTTGACCTGGCCGATATACTGCGACACCACCTGCTGCACCTGCTCTTGGGTGTGGCCAGCGGTCTCTTGGCGGCTGACCTGCTGCTGGAGCTGCTGCACCTCGGCGGTCAGGCGCTCTAGCTCGGTGGTGCTGAGCGGGGGCTTGGGCATACCGCTGACGGTGCCCACCGGAATCTTGGTCAGCGCCTGCTCTAGGGAGGTTTGCTGACGGGCCAAGTCTTTAACATGGTCGACTAGGCGGCTAAATTCTGACTGGGGCACCAGTCCGGCCATGGCCCTCACCAACTCGCCCATCTCGTTGCGAAAGGGGCCTGACGGGGTGGCTTGGGGCAGATCGTGCCAGCGGCGCTCCATCTGGCCGAGGGCATCTTGCATCTGGGTGACCAGGGTGCGGGTTTCTAGGCGCAGGTTCTCGATGCTCACCCGCGTCTGCATGACATCGGTTTTGACCTGGGAGAGTTTATTCTCAGCGGCCTCTACCCGAGGGGTGGCGGCCAGCCGCTGGGCGTAGGTAGAGAGGTTTTCAAGGCTGGTCTGGGTCGAGGCATACTGCTCTTGCAGCTGGGCAATTTGCTGATGGGTGGCGCTCAGATCTGGGGTCTTTAGCACCTCGAGCTGCTGGTGCAGGTGGGCCTTGAGACCCTTGATTTCTTTAGAAAAGCGAATGAACGAGTGGTTGTTGCGCTCCATCACCGCCCGCTGAAAATTGGTCAGCGCCTCGGGCGAGGGCATGGCGGTGACCTGCTTGCTCAAATTGGTGAGGCGGTGGCCGGTTTGGCGATGCTGGCGGGCGAGTTTTTCTTGGGCCTCTTCGAGCTGCCCTTCGACCCGGTTGCGGTTGAGTAACCCCACCGCTGCCAGCACCGTCAGCGGGGCCGAGGCCAGGGCAATATTTTGGGCCGCGATCGAGGCCACCGCACCTACCCCAGACCCTACGACCAGGGCGCGTTCGGCCCTTGTCAGCCAGTGATTGTCAGCCACGTTAGTAACCCTGATGTTTGTGAAGATTGAAGATACTGAGACGTGGCGATGACTGAGGGGGCGTCAGGGGGCTTCACCGCTACTGGTTTAATCTTCACGGGGCGATCGCCCCATCAGGATAATTTTGGCCTAAGGAAAAGAACCCGTGGAATCCCCTAGAGCAGCTCCCAGATTTGTTTGGGCACCAGCGGGTGAGGGCCAGAGCGCAGGTCTGCGAGCGATCGCCACACCGCCTTAAACTGCCGTTTCCCTTCCACTCCCTCTAGGCTCGCTAGCCCGTAGAGCGACTGATCCACAAACCGCCCGTCGTAGACAAACACGATCTCGTGCCCTGGCTCCCCCTCGTAGACAAAAATGTTCTCCACAATGCCCAGCAGCGCTACCCCGGTAATGTCGGCTCCCAGCTCTTCTTTAATCTCGCGAATCGCCGCCTCGGCGCTGGTCTCGCCAAAGTCAATGCCGCCCCCCAGGGGCCGTGCAAACCCCACCTGTTTCACCGAGTCGTAACTCTCATGCACCAATATCTCTTCGCCCCGCAGCAGCAGACAGATCGAAATTGGCCGAATCCGCTCTTTTTTGCCCATGGAGATGCCTCTGGCGAAACGACACCAGCTTACCGCAGGAAAGCTGGTCGGCTTTACCTGAATCGCAGGGCGCGGAGCACAGGCCAGAGCTAGCTAAACCGTCGCCCCACCTGTAGCTGAGGGCACGCACTCGGCCCGCAGTGCCTGCCCCCGCGAAGGCGTGGGGCGGGAATCCATCATGGGTCTTCTGTTAACGTCGGTAGCTTATTTCAACGCCAGCCCCTGAGCTCCCTTGCCAGGGCTAAGGAGAAAACTCTGGCGGCGGGCATCCTGAAAGTAGGGGGCGATCTTTGTTTACTATGGTAAACCGCTACATAACCTGGCCCCAACCATGACCAAACCCTGGGCAAGCCGATCGCTTGCCGCTTTGCCCCTAGTGCAAAATTTGTCGCTGCTGGGGCTATGGCTCATGGCCGCAGGCTGTTCAAGCCCGCCTAGCGTTGAGCAGATCTCGGCCCTGGTGACAGCACCAGACGCCGTGGCCGACCCGGCCCCAGGGGTGCAGGCCCCTCTGCCTGGGGCCGCTCCAGCACCGGATGATCTTGGGCAGCAGCGCTATGGCCAGGCGCTAGACCAGGGCATGGCGGCGGCGGTGGCCACCCAAACCGCGCAGTCGGCCAGCGATTGGCGGCAGGTGCAGGGGCAATGGGAAGGGGCGATCGCCTCTCTCAGCGCCATCCCCAGCCGCAGCGATCGCTTTGCCGCCGCCCAGCAAAAACGCCAGGAATATGAGAAGAACCTGGCCTACGCCGCCCAGGTGGCTGAGGCTAAAACCCTGCCCACCGCTACGGTAGTCTCGGTGGGCGATGGCGACACCCTGCGAATTCAAGGCCAGAGCGGCCCCGTCACCATTCGCGTTGCCTGCATTGACGCGCCCGAAACCAGTCAAGCCTTTGGCCCCGAGGCCTCGCTGCGGCTGCGGCAGTTGCTCTCGACCGGGCAGCGGGTGGAGGTGCGGGCAATTGAGCGCGATCGCTACGATCGCACCGTGGCCGAAATTTACAGCGGCGGCCAGTCGGTCGGCTTGCAGCTGGTGCGCGAGGGCTACGCCGTCGTCTACACCCAGTACCTCTCCGGCTGCGCCGCCACCGCCAGCGACTACCGCCAGGCCGAAGCCGAGGCCCGCGCCGCCCGCCGCAACTTCTGGAGCCAGGCCAACCCCACCATGCCCTGGGATTTTCGCCGGGGCGGCTCATCCTCTAATGCTCCTGCGGTACCGCCTCCAGCCGCTCCCTCAGCTCCTGCCGTTGACCCTAGTAGTTTCCCGGCCTGCGTCGCCACCGACTGCAATTGCAGCGACTTCGCCACCTGGGAGCAGGCCCAAGCGGTGCTCAACGCCTTCCCCGGCGACCCCCACCGCCTCGATGGTGACAGCGACGGCATCGCCTGCGAAAGTTTGCGGTAAGGGCCTGCGCTGGTGATCGGCTGAAGACTCGCGGAGAAAGCTTCTACGGAAAAAGGCCAAGTTGAATCCAGGCACCCACGAAGTTATATCTAGGGTTCACGGGCAATCTGCGCCAGTATTTCAGCAGATCTAGCTGTAGCGGCCTGGAGTTCGGCAGCGGCGAGGGTGTCTAGCTCGCTTTGTAGGTTGTGGGCCAGGGTAAGACCTTGATCGTTGGCGTTGTGCCAACGTGCCATCAACTCAGCCAACCGCTGCTGATGGGCGGCCCCAAAAAAGCGATCTGGCCCTACGCTTTGAATCAGCAGCATGGCCGGAAAGTCGTCGGCTAGCTCGGCGGTTAACGCGTCTAGGGCTTCGCCAGCGGTTTTGCCAACCGATTGCCTATCGCCAGAGATGGCACGATAGAGCCGATGACCACTGTCGTCAGAGATGGGGAGAATGGCTACGGTGGTCATAGTTCATCAGAGGGCATTAGGTCGATTATAAGAGGGATGCTTAGCCTTGTTGCCCTCACCTGGCTACGGCTGCTGTTGCACCCACCGGGTGAGCACTCGCATGAGTTTGCCAGAGCTGTGGGGCATGATGAGGCTCCACTCATTGATGTGGGCAAAGCCGCGCAGGTGCAGGTTTTGGATGATCGCTTCAATGCCGTGGGCACTGCCAATCACCATGAGCTGCACGGGTTCGCGGCTTTCGGCGGTTGGCTCAGTGGGCTGGGGGGTTGTTGCCGCAGGGAGAAAGGCGGAGTGGCGGAGGTGAATAGCGGGGTGAGCTTGTGAACGTTCAGAAGGCTCGGAAGGGGTGCGAATGGAAGACATGACAACGTTCCCGATTAGGCTACGTCGAGGATATCACGAACGTAGTCCAATCGGTGCCATTTACCCGATCATGGCCTTCTGACAGGATCAGAGGCATGGGACAGGCAGGCAAAGCGCTACGACAAGTATTAGAGACCTACGGCATTAGCCAAAACCAGGTGGCCGTAAAGATGGGCGTCGGGCGATCAAACGTCTATCGATGGGTCAATGAGGTGCGCGACCCTGGGGCTGAGATGGTCTTGCAGCTTAGGGATGCCTTGCAGGAAATTAATCCAGATGCATCGATAGAATTTGTGAAACTATATTTGGATAAGAGTCAGTGAATAAGCTTCAATTGCTCAAGATAATAGTCAAAAACCATTCTTCTCCTGTTATTATCACTCCGTAAAGTAGTCAAAGTCTACCTTTTTAAGCTCATAGGTTTTTCGAGTGTTTACTCCTACGCCAAACTCAATCATGTACTGCGCTAGAGCTTGCCCATCAATGAGAATGATCTTGCTCTCAATTCGAGAAACAAAGTCTTTGGCTTCAGCCGTAAAAGAAGAGGATGTTATGAAAATTCCTTTTCTAGCTCTAAAGCCTTGTAAGGCACCTGCAAATTTCTGAATTTCGGGGCGTCCAACTGGGTTCTCCCATCGTTTTGCCTGTACATAGATAACATCTAAGCCCAATCGATCTTCATTGATAATTCCATCAATTCCGCCGTCGCCGCTTCGCCCTACGGTTCTGCCAGCATCTTGACGGGTGCCTCCGTATCCCATTCCTACCAAAACATCAACCACAAGAGTCTCAAAGAAACTGGGAGAGCAGCTCTTGATGTTATCTAACAATTCAGATGCCAGGTCTTGAACTAAACCCTGAATAATTGACTCCAGATTTTCTTCCGGGGTTATTGCCTGGGCCGATGTGGTTGAACCATTTACTTCAGGTTGGTCTCTCTTAGACTTTCTGAACTCAATAAATTCGGGGAAATTCTCTAAAAATTTAACGTCAATTCTAGGCGGATGCTTTTGAAGGACTGACTGACCTTTAGAAGTGATTTGAAAATATCCTCGACGAGTTGACTTGAGAAGTCCAGCCTTCTTCAAATATGTTCTTGCCCATCCAACCCGATTGTCAAAAGTAGCCTGACGCCCACTGGGCAAAGTTTCCTGCCGTTCTTCATCATTGAGCTTGAAATTCTGAGCAAGCTTCTCAATAGCTTCTCTCAGCGAATACTCCTGGCCGTCAGCAGCGACCTGCATAAGCGGAAGCATTATAGATTGGTAATCAGGTACAGCCACAGAAAATATTGATATGGGAGCCGGTAGCCTCTGTTCGTTTTCTATCGTACCCCAATTCACTTTAACCCAATCCGCTATTAAGCTTTCTCAGGGATTTGAATCAATCCTGCCGTCATCAGAAGCTGGCGTTCTTGGATGTGATCGCGCCGATTCAATCTCAGCAGTCGAGCCGTAACACTGCCGACCGACGTTAACCCGACAATAGTTGCAGATTGAAGATCAAAATGATCACTCCAGTTGTCCTGGCGTGGATGGTAGAGCCTTACAATTTCTTGGGAATCAGGATCGATAGAGGCAATATCGCTACCTTTATAGCGGTTCCTGATCGGATGAAGTACAGCAGGAGCCTTGCTAGATAAGGGTTGCAGGCCTCTACACGTACCTCACACCAACGAGAACCGCTATATGATTGTTGCACAGTGTGCAAGAGAGGGCCAAATTTTCATCTTCGGTTTTTCCGCCATGTTTTTCGGCAATGATGTGATCAATTTCGTGAGAGGCTAACGCAAAACTTTCTGGAATTAAGCAATACTCACAGCAGCCTTTCGTCCTAGCGTAAACCGCTTGCCTCAACGCCACAGAAATATAGGTCATCAGGCTTGGCTAGCTTGCAGTTTGATATAAGCTTTAGCCTTTGCCATTCGCACAATATGCTCAAGATATTCATAACTTTGCCAAAGCTGCTCTTCTTCTGCATTTAACCCATCAGAGCAGTTTTTTTCGAGAAGCTCTCTGATTTGGGTCTGCAATTCAGGCGTAGGCCGTAGGGCCAAAATCTCCTCTGGGGTCGGGAGGTCAGCTAAAAACTCCAAAATGTCAGCAATACCCGAAAAACCCTCTCCAGAGCTAGCATTCAGCTCTCGCAGACCCAACTTTAGAATTTCAGGCAGCTTATTCTGCACAGCACCAAGCTGAGAGGCCAAGTCGTCAGGTAAATCAAGGGTGATTTGCATAGGAACTAGCAGCAGCGGTAGTCTTCCAATCATAGTCCCTAGGTAGAGAAGTGTAGGCAAAAATTCTGGCGGGAATAAGCGCTCAGTCGTAGGAAATAGCGCTAACAAAAATGTGGGTTTGGCGCAATGCTAATGATCAAGGACTGACTCTAGCCTAAAACTTATAAAATGGAGTTAGACAGCCTGTTTTGCTCAAAATCAAAGCAGCTACAGGGTGATCGCATAAGTACTATCTATTGGTTGCTCACCGCTTATGACTAATCAAGACCTAGAATCTCAGCTGCTCACGCTTTCTTCCGCCGATCAGGCTGAGGTCATTCAGCGACTGGCCCAAGCGCTGAGTCTAAGCGGGCGAGGCATTACCAAAACCCCAGGCGTTTGCGGTGGGGAAGCCTGTATAGCCGGTACCCGCATTGCGGTTTGGCTTTTGGTAGAAGCAAAACAGCTCGGCATCACCGAGGCCCAGCTGCTAGCAGACTACGGCCACATCACAGCCGTTGATTTAGTCAATGCCTGGGCCTACGCAGCATCTCACCCTGAAGAAATATCCACAGCCATTCAGCTCAATAACGAGGTTGCCTGAGTTGTGGCCCGACTCTATGCCGATGAGCAATTTCCCAAAGCGGTAAGCGAACTGTTGCGTACCTACGGCCATGAGGTTTTGACCGTCCAAGAGGCGGGTAACGCCAACCTGGGAATACCTGACGAAGCGGTGCTCAGATTTGCCGCTGAAGCCCAACGGGCCATTTTGACGTTTAACCAGAACGATTTTGCCAAATTGCATCGTTTATCGTCGCGGCACTTTGGCATTCTCCTCTGCTCTAACGATCCCGATAGATCAGCAATGGCAAAACGCATTCATCTAGCGATTACTGCTGCAGAGCCTCTTTACGAAAAGCTGATTCGAGTCAGCCGCCCTGCTTAATTGAGACTGGTCACAGGTCGTGGCTTAGGGTTGCGATCGCAAATACCTCGGCTGCCCAGCCGCAAACACAGCCTCCGCACTCAGCACCAATCTGAAAACGTTGCGCCTCAATTTGAGCACCCACCCTAAACAAACTCACCTGGTACTCACTTTCTATCCAAAATATACAGAGTAAACAGAGTCAGGGTTGCTCTGCGGCGGCAGCTTCAGAACTACCGAAAAACCTGGGCAATAGCAACCCCGATCGCGCCTTATAGTCGGCAAACTCAGGATAGCGCGACAGAGACTTGTCCTTTTTCAGCATATTGGGGACAAACACCACCGCCCCAAACAGCCCTAAAAAGGCAAAGGGCAACCAGTGCATAGCCAGCATGGCAAAGGACAAATAGATCAAGATTTCGCCCAGGTAGTTGGTATTGCGGCAGCGGGCAAAAAACCCTTCGGTAATCAGCCCTGCCTGGTACTTGAGGGTGAAATATTTTTGGGCATCGCTGGCGTAGTGCAGAAATATGCCCAGCAGGTTGAGGGCGATCGCCGCTGCTACCAGCGGTAATGGCGGCTCTACCCCTCGGCTAATCAGCAAAAAAGGAGCCATCCAGTACAGGCCGAGAATTCCAAACGTCAGCAGCCCTGTCGCCAGGGGAAGGGTTTGCTCCCACTGCTTATCGGGATACAGGCGATCTTTTAGCAGCCATAGCAGGCCGTAGGTGCCGTGGAGCGCCAGGTAGACCCATGGCCCCAGACCAAAATTTTGGTAAATCACCATCAGGGCCACGATAAAAAAGGCCGTAGCGCCCTTGTGGAGGTTGATAACGTGCTTTATTTTCATCGCCATGCCCTGGAATATCTCACCATCGTAACGATTAAAAGGATCAAGATCTTCGCCGCCGGGTACGCCGCCAGTTAAACCAGTTTTAGGCCCAGTCGCGTCGCCAGGTGCCCTGGTGCCAACGCTGCTGCTGCCAACTATCCACCATGGCGGGAATCATAGCGGCCAGGCTGGGGGATAGGGTCGGCAAGCGATCGAGCCGCTGAAGCGGAATCCTTTGCTGGACGGCCAGGGCCACGGCATACATCAGCTCACTGGCCCCAGGGCCGCAGATCTGCGCCCCGAGAATCTGGCCGTCATCACCCACCACCCAGCGGCAGAAGCCAGTGATGTCATCGCCGTAGTGGGCCTTGAGCACTTGGCCAAAGGGTACCTGCACCAGGGTGGCGGCGCTGCCATACCAGCGGCGGGCCTGGGCGGCGGTGAAGCCCAGGCGGGCATACTCTGGCGTGGTGGGCAGCAGGGCGGGGCGGTTGAGGTGCGAGAACTTGCGCCAGGGCAGGTAGAGGAGATTGTGCAGCGCGATCGCCACATCCCCGTGATCGGTGGCGTCGGCCCAGTAGCCCCCCAGGGCCGGGCCGCAGGCAAACACCCTGGGGTGGGCGGTGGCCAGGCGATCGTCCACCGGCAGCGTCGTGGGGTTGCCGTGGATAGTTTTGGGCTGAATGCCGATGCGGCTGAGGTTTAGCCCCGCTAGGACAGGGTGGGATGCCGTGGCCAGCACGAGGGATGTCGCGCTGAGGCATTCGCGTAGTGGCGCTGAAAGAGCATCGCCCTGGCTCAGCGATACCTCAAAGCCTGCTTTGTAGTGGATATGCTCCAATTGGGTGCCGAGCTTGAGCGTTACCCCCGCCGCCTCTAGCAAAGCCGCCACAAAGGCCGACATAT
>JBBSLR010000047.1:0-10668 GCA_038255045.1 Phormidesmidales cyanobacterium | reverse complement strand
CGCGATCAGCTCCACAAAGTTGGTGACAATGCCTTCGTACTGCAACCCCTGCCACACAAACCCCCAGTTGACGTCGGTTTGCGCTTGGATCGCCTCTGAGGCGGCAATTAGGTCGCTAAAGGTTTCGGGGGGTTCTAGGCCCACCTGATCGAGCAGATCGGTGCGGTAGTAGAGCATGCCCATGTCTGAGCGAAAGGGCATGCGGTAGAGGCCGTCTTGGTAGAGGCCTGCGGTCACATCGGCCTCTAGAAAGTCAGCGAGATCGGCTTCGCTGACGCGATCAGATAAATCTAGCAGCCACCCAGCGGCGGCAAATTTTGGAATCCAGACGACGTCTGAGAAGAGGATGTCGTAGGGCGAGTCGCCCAGCAAGAAAGAAGTGGTGTAGAGGTTTTCGACCGCATCGGCGGCGTTGGGGCCGCGCACCATCTCAATGCGGATATCGGGGTTTTCGGCCATGAACTGCTCGGCCAAGCCCTGCATTTGGTCGGCCTCTACGGCCCGCAGCAGAAAGGAAATCGTAACCGGCTGCTGTGCCCGCACGCCGACCCCAACCAGCAGCGCCCCAGCCGTAACCGCCAGAGCCAAGAGGAGCAGGCTCAGCCTTCTCCAGCCACGGCTAAAAAATCTCGAAAAAGTTCTGCCAAAAAATATGTTAAGCAAAATGAAGCCTGGAAATCTGACTCCCAGGCTTGCCACCACGCAAAAAGCTGAACAAAACGTTCGTCGCTGGCCGACCCAGGCCTCCTTATAAAATAGGAAAGCCTGGAGGGCAACCTCTATCCCAGGGAAGATTTATGGCCCAGGGAAGATTTATGGCTGAGTCGGGGCTGGTTCTAGGGGCGAGTTGGGCGCGCCCGGAGATCGCGGTGCACCCGGTGCCCCAGGAGATAGCGGTGCGCCGGGTGCCCCAGGAGATAGCGGTGCACCCGGTGCCCCAGGAGATAGCGGTGCGCCGGGTGCCCCAGGAGATAGCGGCGAAGTCGGCGCAAAGGGGTCAGCCTCGGGGAAGTTGTCAAAGCCCTCGGGGAACCCATCGAGAGACTCTTGGGGAAACCCGTCTGGGAGACCTTCGCCCTCGGGAGCGTCAACCGATGGCCCGAGGGTTTGATCGCGGGGCAGCGTGGCCAAAGCCACGCGGGTGCCCCCCACCTCCCGCAGTTCGTCGAGCACGGTGACTACCTCTTCGTAGCGAGCGTCGCGGGAGGCGTAGAGCACGATCAGCCCGCTGGGGTTAGCTTGAATAAACTGCGCTAGCACGTCTCTAAGGACTTCTATGGGCACGGGCTGCTGGTCGAGGTAGACCTGGCCAAAGCCGTCGATGCTGACGTAGACGCGATCGCCCCCCTGACTGATCTGCCCTGGCAATGGCTCGCCGGTGTTGGCCGCCGGCAGGTCTAGATCAATCGCCTGCTGGCGGGTTAGCCCCACCGCCGCCAAGATAAAAAACGTCAGAATGCAAAAAATAACGTCGATTAGCGGAATGATCTCCAGGCGCACATCCTGGGAGGGGGTATCCAGCAGATCTATTTTCATAGCGAAGGTAGCTCCGTTGGCGGTACACCGTCGGGGTTAGCAATATTGGGGCTAGCACTGGGGTTAGCAACATTGGGGCCAGCACTGGGGTCAGTGATCACCGTCGGGGCCTCGGGGGCAGCAGCGGGCAGGCCGCGATCTCTGGCCCAGCTCTGGCGGTAGAGTAGCTCTAGCTCGCTGCCAGCCTGGCGAAACATCTTGGCCTGGCCAAACACAAACCCCTGAAACAGGCGGTAAAAGGCCATGGCAATAATGGCGATGATTAAACCAGCGGCGGTGCTGATCAGCGCCTCGCGAATACCTAGAGAGGTGCCCGCTGCGGCATCGCTGCTGCCCAGGTCGCTGAGGCGCAGCGACCCCAGGGAGTTAATTAGACCCAGCACCGTACCCAGCAGACCCAGCTGGGGGGCCAGGCCAATCACCGCTTCGAGAATTTTGTCGCCCCGGCTCATGGCCAGCAGCTCTTCGTTGGCCGAGGTCTCTAGGGCCAGGCGAAACACCTCGGGGTCGGGCGATCGCAGCCTCAGCGGGGCCGATAGAAAGCGCCCCATGGGCAGCACTGCCGATCGCTGGGCGATGTCGGCGGCGGCCCCCCAGTCGCGGCGGGCGGACTCTAGCACTCGCCCAGACACCTCGCGCTCGCGGGTCAAAATCCGCGACCAAAACCAGATGCGCTCCAAAATGGTGCCCACGGCCAAGATCGAAAGTAGAAGCAGCGGCCACATGGCGATGCCGCCACTGGCAAATAGCTCGGGTATGTTCACGGGAGTCCTCCTGTCACCACCGGGTCTGGCTGTCAAAGTCTGGTTGTCAGCATTAGACAAGCAGCCCGGCTCCGGCAAAGCATAACAATTGTAGTGATTTTGGGGACGCTTAAACATTGCGGGGGCAATTCTGTTGCCTAGCGAATGTCTAGCGCGCTGGGAGCATCGCGTCCAAAATCAGATCCGCCGTGCGCTGGCAGACCCCGGCAGGGCCTAGCTCTGCCCGCATCTTGGCGTAGCCCGCCCGCATTGTCTGCCGGGCCGATTCGTTTTGCAGCAGCTCTAGGGCGGCGGCGGCGATCGCCTCAGGGGTCGCCTGCCACTGCAAAAACTCCGGCACCACCGCCTGGTTGACCACCAAATTCACCGGCGACACAAAGGGCGCGTCAAACTTCAGCAGGTAGTAGCCAATGCGGGCGCTGACCGGGTTGATCCGGTAGGCCACCACCTGGGGCACATCCATCAGGGCAATTTCGAGGTTGGCGGTGCCCGACTTGGTGATGGCCACATCGGCGGCGGCAATCGCCGCCGGACTGCCCTCCGCAATTACCCGCCCGTGCAGGCCATAGTCGGCCAGCCCCTGCTCAAAGCTGGCCGCCAGGGTCGGAATCGACACCGGCAGCAAAAAAGTCACCCCAGGGCAATGGGTCTGGATGATCTGGGCCGCTTGCAGCAGCACCGGCAGCAGGTACTTAACCTCCTGCTGGCGAGAGGCGGGCAGCAGGGTGACAACAGTGGCAGCGCCCTCTAGCCCGAGCTGCCGGCGGGCGGCGGCCTGGTCGGCGGGGCCGGGGTAGCGGTCTACCAGGGGGTGGCCCACCCAGGTGGCGTCGGCCCCGTAGCTTTGGTAGTAGTCGGCCTCGGCTTTGAAGATCGACAGCATGCGATCGCAGCACTGCACCAGCTTGCGCGTGTCATTCTCAGACGACGACCACACCCACTGCTGGGGGGCAATGTAGTAGATCACCGGCACCTGGGGGTAATGGGTTTTGAAATACTTGCCCATGGCCAGATTGGGGCTCATGTAGTCGATCAGCACCGCCACATCGGGGGGCTGGGCGTCGATCGCCCCCTTGGCCACCTTTTGCAGCCGCAGCGTGGGCAGCAGGTAGGGCAGCGCCTCAAATATACCCACCGAGCCAATGCCCGTGGTCTCGCCCACTAGGGTAGCCCCGGCCTGGGCCATGCGGGGGCCACCGAGGGCGGTAATGTCGAGGGTCAAGCCGCGCTCATGGGCGCTCCGGTGCAGCGCCTCAATCAGCAGCGCCCCCTGCAAATCGCCCGACACCTCGCCCGTGCTGATAAAAACCCGCCGTAGATTGTCCCCGGCCTGCGTCATGCTTGACCTCGCCCTGGGCTACTCATCATCGCTGTGCTTAGTCCACCGTCGCCCCGGGGTTAGCCCCCGGCGCTCCGGCTGCTGAGCCGCCCGCAAAAAGTCGCTAAAGTGGCGCACCAGGTCGTTGCTGCCGCCCTGGGTGAGCTTGGCCACCGCATCGCTAAACGACTCGCCCGAGCGATATACCTGGCGGTAGGCCTGCTTCAGCTCCCGATACACCTGGGGGTCAGCGGTCAGCCCCGCCCGCTGTAGGCCCACCTGGTTCAGGCCTCGCACCTGGGCCGGGTTACCGTTGACCAGGGTAAAGGGCGGCACATCGCGATCAATCCGGCTGAGGCCACCGATCATCACTAGGCGGCCAATGTGTACAAACTGGTGCACCCCCACTATGCCGCTGATCCGCGCCCCCGCTTCTACGTAGACATGCCCGGCCAGGGCCACCGAGTTGGCAATAATCACCTGGTCTTCCACCACGCAGTTGTGGGCCACGTGGGAATAGGCCATCAGTAAACAGCTGTTGCCCACCAAGGTCACCCCGCCCGCATCGGTGGCCCGGTTGATGGTGACATACTCCCGAATCAGGTTGTTTTCGCCGATCTCGACTCGGCTCATCGACCCGTCGTACTTCAGATCCTGCGACTCTAGCCCAATGCAGGCCCCCGGAAAAATCCGGTTTTGCGCCCCAATAGTAGTCTGGCCATCGACCACCACATGGGCACCGATCTCTGTGCCGGGGCCAATGGTGACCTGCTCACCGATCACCGCGTAGGGGCCAACCTTTACCGTCGGGTGCAGCTGCGCGCCAGCGTGAATCACTGCCGTGGGATGAATCAGGGTAGTCAACGGCCCGCCTCCAGAACCCAGGGTTTGCAACATAGACACATGCTCCACCTATTTCTCCGGAGGAGTAAAATCAACCACCGAAAACATCAGATCGCCCTCACAGGCTAGCTGACCGTCTACCTCGGCCCGGCCGTGCATTTTGCCAAACCGCAGCCGTTTGAGCGCCAGCAGCTCGACGGTGATAATGAGCTGATCTCCGGGCACCACCGGACGCCGAAACCGCACCTTATCGATCCCTGCAAACACGCACAGGCCCTTAACATTGGGGATTTGTGACAGCACTATGCCGCCCACCTGGGCCATGGCCTCGATGATCAGCACCCCCGGCATAATCGGCCGCCCAGGAAAGTGGCCCTGAAAGTGGGGTTCATTAAAGGAAACGTTCTTCAGCCCCGTGGCCTGCTTAGAGGGCACATAGTCGATAATCCGGTCGACCAAGGCGAAGGGATAGCGGTGGGGCATCAGCGCGTAGATTTCTTCGGCGCTGAATTCGGTTTTGGTGGGCGCCGATAGCACCGGCTCTGCCGCAGCAGAGTCAAGGGCAGAAGTTGCAGAACTAGGGGAAGTTACGTCAATCACGATAGGTGGTTTAGGGGTCTACGTTGGCCGCCAGGGCAAGCGCTGGGCAGAGTAAATGCGCCAGGGCAGCAGCAGAGCAGCAAAAATTTTGTCTAGCTTGATTTTGCCACTAGAGGGTACCGTCGCCATAGGTCAAAGCGGAAACCAGGGCGATCGCCAGCTCGCCGTGCAGCCGGTGGCTAGCCTTGTAGGCTACCACGTGGGCCACCGGCAGGTCGCCCAGGAGACTGAGATCGCCAATTAGATCTAGCATTTTGTGGCGGGCGGGTTCATTGGCAAATCGCAGGGGCGGGTTGAGCCAGCCCTCGTCACCACAGACCAGGGCATTGTCGAGGCTGCCACCCTGGATCAACCCGCTGGCCCGCAGTTGCTCAACCTGGTGGGCTAAACCAAAGGTGCGGGCCGGGGCCAAAACCGTGGCAAAGCCTTGGGGGCCAAAGGGCTCGACCGCGGGCGACCAGCTAAACCACTGGTTGCCAATGGCCGCCACCTCAAAATCAATACCGTAGGTAAACCGAGCCTCTGGGGCCGGAAACGCCGCCACAAAAGCATCGCCATGGTGCACCGACAGGGGGCGGCTGAGGTGGGCCACGGGCCGGGCCGCCCCCTGCTCCCGACGACCGGCCTGGCCAATCGCCTCGACCCAGCCCAACGCCGAGCCATCCAGCAGCGGCACCTCCGGGCCAGTAATCTCAATGCGCACATTGTCGATGCCCAACCCCACCAGGGCGGCAAGCAAATGCTCAACGGTGCGCACCGAGGCCTCGCCCTGGCGCAGCTCAGTAGAGAGTAGGGTCGGGTTGACCGCCTCCAGGGTGGCGGATACAACCGGCTGCCCCGGCAGGTCAGTGCGCACAAAGTAGCGACCCTGCCCTGGCTCTGCCGGATGCAAAAGCACCGCAGTGGTGGCTCCAGAATGTAGACCGACCCCCTGCCGCTCTACGGTACTAGCTAGAGTAGTTTGCGCCCTGGTTCTGCCCCAGCCCGCCAGCCTGGTAGGGTCTATGCCTGCCTGCACCATTAGAATCGCTCCCCGAAGCCGAAGTGAATGCGGCCCTGCCCCTGGTTGTTAAAGCCGTAGTCAATCCGCAGCGGGCCGAGGGGGGTCGACAACCGCACCCCGGCCCCGTAGCCGACGCCGCTGCCGGGCTTACCCCGCGACGGGCCGGGGGCACCGGGGACGGCATTGCCGCTGCCCAGGTCAGTACCGACATCTACAAACAGCGCTCCGCCGAGGAACGACAACAGCGGGAAGCGGTATTCAGCGGTGAGCTGGGCGTAGCTGCGGCCGCTGCCCACCTCGCCTTCGTCGTAGCCGCGAATGGAGTTGGTGCCCCCCAAGGCAAAGGCCTCATAGGGGGGCACATCGCCCACAATGGTGCCGGCCTGGACGTTTAGAGCCAGCGCCTGCGGCCCCTCAGCAAAGTTCAACAGGCTCAGGGGAATGTAGTAGCTGTAGCTACCCCGCAGCCGATTCATGAAAATGCTGCCCCGTCCCAGGGGGATTGACTGCTCGGTGTTTAGTCGCAGAATGCTGCCGCTGGTGGGGTTAAAGGCATCGTTGCGGCGATCGAGGGTGGCGCTAATGGGGAAGGTTAACAGATCATCGACCCCGTTGGCGCTGGCGGTCAGGGGGTTGCCAGCAGCGTCTACAGCGTTCAGCTGACCGCCAAAATCGCGGGCCGACACGTTCTGATATAAGGCACCTACGGCCACCGTCAAGCCGTTGCCCAGGGGACGGCTAAAGGTAATGCCGCTGCCAACGCGGCGGATGCGCACCTGGTCACCGTTAGGCAGATCAATGGGGTTAGGGCCATCCTCAAAGTTGAGGTTGTTGGCCAGGCGGGCGAAGGCCGTGGCCGTGTAGGAGGTGCGGAAGGGGTCGCCCGCAATCCAGGGGTCGGTGAAGGACAGATCAAACAGAATATCGCGGGTGCTGAGCTGAGCCTCGGCGCTAAATTTTTGGTTGTTGCCGCCGAAGTTGTCTTGGCGAAAGCTAACGGTGCCAAACAGGTCGCCGGTGAAGTTGAAGCCTAGACCCGCTGCCACAGACCCGGTGTTGCGCTCTGACACGTTGACAATCACCGACACCTTGCGGGGGTCGTCGGGGGCAGGCTCTAGCCCCGGAATCACATCCTCAAAAATTCCTAGCCCAAATACCCGCTGAAAGTCTCGCTCGATGAGAGTCTGGTTAAACACATCGCCGGGCTGGGTTTCAAACTCGCGGGTGATGATAAAGGGGCGGGTGCGGCCCTGTACCGGGTTGCCGTCGTCGTCAACAGCCTGGCCCAAATCGTTGATGTAGCGCACCTCAATGGTTTCAATCACCCCTTCGGCCACATCTAGGGTGACCACGCCCTGGGGCGACACCTGGGGCGCGGCCACAACCTGAGCCAGCACAAAGCCCTGGTCTTGGTACCACTGGTTAAGTTCTAAAATGCCCGCTTGAAAATCGATCAGGTTGATGATTTGGCCCTTTTGATCATCGAAGATGTCGTCGACCACCGTTTGGGGCAGCACCTCGTTGCCCTGCACTCGCACATCGGTGAGCACCGGGTTGGGCTGCACTAAAAAGGTGACACGCACCCCCAAATCCGTGTCTTCGGGCTGGGCATCGACATCGGCAAAGAAACCGGTGGCGAAAATACTGTTGATGTCTTGCTGCAGCTGGGTGCGCGTGGTGGTGCGCCCGGCCCGAGTTTCAATCACGCTGTAGATCAGGTTTTCGAGGGCGGGGTCGAGATTGCCCTGGCTGGGCTGTACCAACACCTCGGCCACCAGCACCCGGGGTTCTTCGGCTTCAGCGGCTTCGGGTTCAGCTTCAGGATCAGCAGCTTCAGGGTCAACGGTCTCAGGGTCAGCTGCTTCTGCTGGGGCTGCGGGAGCTTCGTCCTGGACTGGGGCCGGCTGCGGCTGGCTGCGGCGCTGGACGGCGCCGTCGAGAATCCGCTGGGCCTCTTCTGGGGTGATCTGGCGCTGGGTGCTGGGGGTTTGGCTGAGCTGAGTACCCTGGGCCTCGGCAGCAGACCAGAAAGCCGCCGACGGCAGAGCCGCCGAGGAGGGCGATGCGGCCGGTGAAGCTACAGTCAGAGACTCTGGCCCATTTTCTACAATAGAACCCTCGGCGGCGCGATAGTTGTCAACAGCGCCCTGGAGGGTTTCGGCCACCGGACTGGGCACACCCTCGGGCTGCACCCGACCAAAATCGAGGCTGGTGGGTTCATCGCCAGCCTCGCTGAGGTCTGACGCAAATTGGGAGGCAGAGCTGAGGCCGTAGTCGGAGCTGGCAGTGGAGCCAGATCCTGCCGAGCTAGGGTCTGCTGACAGGTCTGGATTCGCCTGGGCTGGAGCAGCAGCTAGCCCCACCAAGCCGGAGGTGGCCAGAACCACTAAAAATTTAGGAGATACCCGCATCTAAATCACACCTGCTAAACACGTCCACACACCAGTCAAGGGCCTACTTTCCAGACACAGATCTGGAAATTGCCCTGGGGCGGGCCGATGCCCCCACAATCGCCCCCTACAATCGCAAGAATTCTACCGCATTGATGGCGCTAATTCTTGGTCGATTGTGCCGCTACCTTTTCTAGCACCCGTTGGTAGGCGGCTTCGACCTGGCCGAGATCTTGCCGGAAGCGATCTTTGTCGAGCACCCGCTGGGTCTCGTCGTCGGTGGATTGATCCCACAGGCGACAGGTGTCGGGGCTGATCTCGTCGCCCAGCAAAATCTGCTGCTGGGCATCGAGGCCAAACTCGAGCTTGAAATCGACCAAGGTAATAGCACAGCCCATGAAAAACTCGGTTAGGACTTGATTGATGTTGAGGGCAAGACGGCGCAGGGTGTCGATCTGTTCCTCGGTGGCGATCGCCATGGCGCCAATGCGATCGCCCGTCAGCAGCGGATCGCCCAGGTCGTCGTTTTTATAGTAGAACTCGACGAGGGAAGGCTCTAGGCACTGGCCCAGGGGCAGGCCGGTCTGCTTGCACAGGCTGCCCGCCGCCAGGTTGCGCACCACCACTTCTAGGGGAATGATCTGGAGGGCCTTGACCCGCATGGTGCGATCGCCCGTGGTCTCTAGCCAGTGGGTGACAATGCCTGCTGCCTCTAGCCGCTGAAATAGATAGGTAGAGATGGCGCAGTTGATCTGCCCCTTACCCACAATCTGGCCCTTCTTTTGGGCGTTAAAGGCGGTGGCATCATCTTTAAAGTAGGTCACCAGCACCGCCGGGTCGTCGGTGGCGTAGATAATTTTGGCTTTGCCTTCGTAGAGTTTTTCGCCAAACGGTGCGCTGGGAGAAGTGCCAGAAACCATGGTCGGGGGCAGCAGTAGGGACACCCCATAGTAACGTTCGAGGTGGTTTCTCTAACCGACCGACCGTGACACCCCGATGCCGTGGTCTAGCCCTGGCCATAACCGAGGGTTTGCGCTCTAGGGCACTCGCGGGTTCACCGTCGCACGGTACCCTTATTTAAGTAACCGTAACCATCGCGCAACGCCCCATGGCCACCATCAACGACAACTACCTCAAGCTCAAAGCGGGCTACCTGTTCCCCGAAATTGCTCGCCGGGTTGCCGCCTTTGCCGAGGCCCACCCCGATGCCCCGATCATCAAGCTGGGCATTGGCGATGTCACCGAGCCGCTGCCCGAGGCCTGCCGCGCCGCTATGGTCAAAGCAGTGGAAGATATGGGCGATCGCGCCTCCTTCAAAGGCTACGGCCCCGAGCAGGGCTACGGCTGGCTGCGGGAAAAAATTGCCCAGCACGACTTCCAAAGCCGGGGCTGCGACGTTGACGCCAGCGAAATTTTTATCTCCGACGGCTCTAAGTGCGACTGCGGCAACATTCTCGATATCTTTGGCAGCAACAACTCCATCGCCGTCACCGACCCGGTCTACCCCGTCTACGTCGACACCAACGTGATGGCGGGCCACACCGGCCCCGCTGACGACAGCGGTAAATACGGCGGCCTCACCTACCTGCCCATCAGCGCCGAAAATGCCTTCACCGCCAGCATTCCCCACGAAAAAGTCGATCTGATCTACCTGTGCTTCCCCAATAACCCCACCGGGGCGGTGGCCAGCAAAGAGCACCTGCAAGCCTGGGTTCACTACGCCCGCGCCCACGGCTCGATCATTCTCTTTGATGCCGCCTACGAGGCCTTCATCACCGACCCGGCCATTCCCCACTCGATCTATGAGATCGAAGGGGCCAGGGAATGCGCGATCGAGTTTCGCTCATTCTCTAAGAATGCGGGCTTTACCGGTACCCGCTGCGCCCTCACCGTTGTGCCCAAATCCCTGATGGGCAAAGCGGCTAACGGCACCGAAGTGGCTCTGCACGGGCTGTGGAATCGTCGCCAGTCGACCAAGTTCAACGGGGTGTCATACATCGTGCAGCGCGGCGCTGAGGCAGTTTACTCCCCCGAGGGCCAGGCTCAAACCCGCGCCCTGATCGACTTTTATATGGAAAACGCCCGCATCATTCGCGAGCAGCTCACCGCCGCTGGTATTGCCGTCTACGGCGGCGTCAACGCCCCCTACGTGTGGGTCAAAACCCCCAACGGCCTCAGCAGCTGGGACTTTTTCGACAAGCTGTTGCACAGTTG
>JBBSLR010000046.1:0-10741 GCA_038255045.1 Phormidesmidales cyanobacterium | reverse complement strand
TAGGCACCGGAGGCCTGGGTTCGCCGCTGCTGCTGTACTTAGCCGCCGCTGGCGTTGGCCGCATCGGCATTGTCGACTTTGACACGGTCGACCAGTCAAACCTGCATCGCCAGGTAATCCACAGCGAGTCGTGGGTGGGCAAGCCCAAGATTGAGTCGGCCAAGAGCCGCATTCTCGAGATCAACCCCCACTGCCAGGTCGATCTCTACGAGACCCGCCTCAGCGCCGAAAACGCCCTGGGTATTTTTGCACCCTACGACGTGGTGGTCGACGGCACCGACAACTTCCCCACCCGCTACCTGGTCAACGACGCCTGCGTGCTGCTGGGCAAGCCCAACGTCTACGGCTCGATCTTTCGCTTCGAGGGCCAGGCGACGGTGTTTAACTATCAGGATGGCCCCAACTACCGCGATCTCTACCCCGAGCCGCCGCCGCCGGGGCTGGTGCCCTCCTGCTCCGAGGGCGGTGTGCTGGGCGTGCTGCCCGGCATCATCGGTGTGATTCAGGCCAACGAGACCATCAAGGTGATTTTGGGCACGGGCACCACCCTCAGCGGTCGCCTGCTGCTCTACAATGCCCTAGAGATGACCTTTAGAGAGCTAAAGCTGCGCCCCAACCCGGTGCGGCCGGTGATCGAAGCACTGATCGACTACGAAGAATTTTGCGGCATTCCCCAGGCGCGCATGGAGGCAGAGAAAGACTTGGCTGATATCTCTGAAATAACCGTCACCGAACTCAAGCAGGTGCTCGATAGCGGCGACGACAACGTGCTGCTGCTCGACGTGCGCAACCCCAACGAGTACGAGATCGCCCGCATCCCTGGCTCGGTGCTGGTGCCCCTGCCCGACATCGAAAACGGCGACGGCATCGACAAGGTCAAGAGTCTGGTCAATGGCCATCGGCTGATTGTGCACTGCAAGATGGGCGGGCGATCGGCCAAGGCCCTGGGCATTCTCAAGCAGCACGGCATCGAGGGTACCAACGTGAAGGGCGGCATTGCCGCCTGGAGCCAAGAGGTCGATGCCTCAGTGCCCGAATATTAAACCGTAGGGTGGGCAATGCCCACCATCAACCCCGGTCGTGCTACCCGATCGCTCGCCAACGCAAAATGCCCCGGTGGAATCCTGTCCATCGGGGCATTCTGTGTAGCAGGGGCATTTGCCCCCACCAATCCGTTAAACTAAAGACACCCACGCATGATTCCGTGGCTCAATTTTCTATCGCTAATCCCGGCCACGACGGTCACCCTGCTGCTGATCAGCATCGCCTTTCTGCGGTTTTACAATGAGCAAGACTTCACCTTCCTCGGCCTCATCGCCAACCCCAGGGTTTGGAGTAACCGACTCACTGTGGCGGCCCTCGCGGCTGCGGTGGCTAATTTCGGCATTGAGTGGGACCGTCGAAACCGAGAAACAAATCGCCTGGCTGCGGAAGAGCAACGAAGAGCTGAAGAAGAGCAACGAAGAGGCGAGGAAGAGCAACGAAGAGTGGCTCAAGAACGAGCAGATGCAGATCGAAGAGATGAGGCACAAGAACAAGCGACTCGCCGAGCTGCAATTGAAACTGAACGAGATCTTGCATTCCTAAACTACCTGGTCGAGCCTGCCGCCGAGAATCAGCGCCAACTGTTTCAGGTCATTGCCCTGCTGACTGAGTATCGCGACACGCTGGCGTAGGATTCCTAAGTCAATCAGCGCCCGAATGACCATCACTCAGTTGATTCGTTATCGCCCATAGTTGTTATCATCGGGCACGGGTTTCTTGAGAGGCAGGGCGATGGTGATGGGGTTTAACCGTAGTTTGGGATGGGCAATAGCAGCCCTCGTACTTAGCGCCTCACCCGGCTGGGCGATTCCAGGGCAAACCGTTACCCTGGCTGAGACCTGGATTCGCAACAACCCCACCCTCCGCCCATCGCCTAGGGAACGGCTGGCGATCAACCGCCTGGTGGCCCCAGGGCAGCGATTTACCTTTCAGGCTTCGGTGTTCCCGGTCGGCGGCGTCAGCCCGGCGGAAAACCGCCGCCAGATTCGCACCGAGCGCTTTGGCATTGCTGACCACGCTAACCCCATTACAACTGATCGCCTCGATGAATCCCTGCGGGAGATCTATGGGCAAGCGATCTTTAACGACTACCGCCAGGGAACGGTGCTCATGCGCTACCCAGCTCGTGGGGCCAGGCCGGCTCCCGGAGAAAATCTGGTGCTGCGGGGGGAGGTGCGCGAGGGCGATCGCTTCGCCTACTGGCAAGAGATTGCCTATGATCGTGCTGGCACCGCCTACCTGGGCCGCATGGCCGTTTTTCTCAAAGACGACCTACCCGCTCTCCAGGCACAGCTAAATCCCTAACTCCAGAACCCATTCCCGCAGCAACCCATTCACCTGATCGGGCACCTCGTCGTGGGGGCAGTGGCCCGCCTGGAGGTAGTGCTCGGTCAGCGTCGGATAGTGCTCGCGAAACTGCGCCCCTTTCGCTCGGCAGTTCATCCAGGGGTCGCCTTCGCCCCAGAGCATCAGCAGCGGGCAGCTCATTTTTTGCAGCAGTTCGTCGATCTTTTCGCCCTGGCGCGACTTAAACACCGAAGCAAACACCCTGGGGGCACCGGGGTCGAGGGCGGGGCGGCGAATGTCTTCGATCAGCTGGTCGGTAATGGCGGTTTTATCTAGATACACCTGTTGCAGGGTGCGGCGAATGGTAGAAGGCTGGCGCACGTACTGGAACAGCAGCCAGCTGGGCAGCGGCTGGAGCATCAGCGATTGGATTGCCTTTGAGATCGGATTAGGTGGTGGCGGAGGCGTCTGGGCCGGGGTAGAAAACGGCCCAGCGCTGTTGAGCAACACTAGCCCCGCCGCCGACTCAGGATGGTTTGCCGCCACGCACAGAGCCGCGTAGCCGCCGAGGGAATTGCCCGCCAGCACCGTGGGGCGACTGATCACCTCGGTAACAAACCCGTGGAGCTGGGCCTGCCACAGGTCGCCGCTGTACTGCCAGTCGGGCTTGGCCGATCGGCCAAACCCTAAAAGGTCGATCGCCCACACCTGAAAGTCGGCCTGAAGACCCTGAATATTCTTGCGCCAGTGGTCGGTAGAGGCGCCAAAGCCATGTATCAGCAGCAGGGGTGGCCGGTCATCTCTCGCCTCACCGGCCACGACGTAATGAATCGCCTGGTCGCGCCAGGACCAGTAGGTGTGCTGAGAGCTATCGAGGGTAGAGACGGCGGCGGTCATAGCAGGTTCGCAGGCAGCTTTGTAAACAAATGTTAATTAAGATGATAGCGAATCTGGGCAGAATCAGCCCTGTGAGGATGACAAAACGTCAAATTCCAGGCATTGTTTCAAAGGAATGTACTTAAGCCCGTTACTATGGCTGCCCTATCTCGCCCCCGCAAATCGTCCAATAGCCGCGAATTTTCTAAGTACGATGCCCGCCGCGCCAAATCGATGTGGTTTGAGCGCCTGATGGCCCTGGTGGCGCTGCTCAATCTGGCGTTGGTGATTGGCGATTTGAGCTACATTCCTCTACGCGACCAGTACCTGCGGTTGTTGCCTAGGGTGACCACCTGGTACGGCGAAACCTTTAAAGGTATTGAACCCCACCGTTTTACCGCTAACTATCTCGACACCGTGGATGATCTGGAGCAGCAGGTGTCGCAGACGGGGCTGACCTCAGCCGCCGCCCAGGAGATTTTGCTAGATCTCCAGCAGCAGAGTGAGGCCATGATCAACGAAAACCCGTTTCAGGTAGCCAATCGCTCGGGCAATCTAGAGCGGATTAAAAACAGCCTGCGCGATCGCATGGGTAACGAATCAGCTACTGATTCCTTTGTCGAATTTTGGGACTTTGATCACCTCAGCCAGGCGGGCTTTCCCAGCGAGATTGCCTTCTTTAACGGCGAAATCAGGCCGCTGATGAACACCAACTTTTTTCGCCAAACCGCTGTCCACGGCGGGTTCATCGATCTGTTTTGGCGCATCAATATTTGGTTTAACCTGCTGTTTGGCCTAGAACTGCTGGCCCGCAGCTTTTACCTGGCTCGCCGCTACAAAAACTTCAACCTGCGCGATGCTATCCTCTGGCGCTGGTACGACCTGCTGCTGATCTTCCCCTTCAGCGGGCTGCGGCTGCCCTGGCTGGCACTGTCGCGGATCATCCCCGTCACCATTCGCATCAACCAGTCAAACCTGATCAACCTCGACCCGATCCAAAACAGCATCAGCCGTTTTGCCATTAGCCAGGTGGCCGTAGAAATTACCGAGATGGTAGTGCTGCGCATCATCGATCAGATGCAGTCGCTGGTGCGTGACGGCAGCGCTAGTCAAGCCCTGCTCGATCCCGACGCCGGGCGTCGCTATATCGAGGTTGGCGGCGTCAATGAGCTAGAAGTAATTGCTCAGCGGCTGGCGGCCCTGACGGTGTACAACGTGCTGCCCCAGGTTAAACCCGAAATCGATGCTCTGCTCAAGCACACCATTACCCAGGCCTTTGACAGCACCCCCGGCTACCAGGGGTTTCGGCAGCTGCCCGGCATCGGCGATTTGCCCGACCAGGTGGCCCAGCGGATGGTAGCCCAGCTGTCGGCCAACCTCTATGACGCGCTCAAAGGCTCGCTCGAAAACGAGACCGGCAGCGGCCTAACTCGGGACTTGATCCAGAAACTCGGCGATACCTTTAAGGCTCAGCTAAAAGAAAACGAGAATGTTGAAGAGATAGAAGGCCTGGTGGTCGATTTTCTCGAAGAGTTTAAGCTCAACTACGTCAAACGCCTGGCCGCTGCAGATGTTGATCGCCTGATCGAAGAGCGTTACCAGCTCTACAACGTCACCCAGAGCAAGTAGTTCACTTTACACCCATAGACCAGGATCACTGATTGCTCAGAGCTTACACTCCTCTTAAGACAGTTCATGTCATTCCTTAGGAATGCCGAGCGTTTAGCGTGGCGTTCTTTTAGGCCAGGCAAGCTGCTCGACCTGGAACAGCTAGGACAGCTATTCCAGGTTATTTGGTTCGTATCTTTAGCATAGCCCTTCCATCTGAGGAGGGGGCATGCTAAGAATCGCATCCCCTAATATCAGTCTCTTGGTATAGAAAGTGACATATCCTCCATTGCTACACTGAACAAAGCTGAATAAAGTTTGAAGGGCATCTGCCAAGGGCATCTTAGCTACAACGCTCATTAAAAAGCTCGTTAGAGAGAAAGCAATACATGTCTACTCAGAACATTGACCCTGATAACAGAAATAGACCCCCTAACCCTAAACCCCTTGAAACCACCGTTAACAGCCGCCCTGCCACCCGCGATGAAGTTGCTTACCGCGACGGCTACGTGCAAGGTAAATCGGCGGAGCAGCTAGAGGAAGATCGTCTTCGTGCCGCTGATGCTAGGGTTTACGAAGAAAATGCTAGGGTGCGAGCCGACAACGGTATCTCTACTGGAGTCATCCTGGGCCTGGTACTAGCAGTAGTAGCAGCTATATTTGGCGGCGTTTTCTATCTTTATAACAACGACGGGCCTACCCCAGTCTCTCCTACCCCAGTTGCCCCCACCCCAGAGGCCACCAGCCCAGCGCCAACCAACGAGACAACCATCATTGAGCGCACCATCGAGCGCACCCAGGAAGTGATCCCTGCTCCTGCGCCCAGTCGGGTGGAACCGCCCCAGATCAATGTGGAGGTAGCTCCCGCCCCGGCCCCGGCCCCTGCCCCGGCCCCGGCCCCTGCAGCAACTCCGGCTCCTGCACCCGCCCCGGATGCACAGGCACAACCTGAGCAACCCGCGACTCAACCCTCCCAGTCTGAATAGCACCTGAATTCAAAACCCGAACCCGTGGGGGCACCGTCTGAGACGGTGCCCCCACGGGTTTTATGGCGTAGTTCTGGCGTAGTTCTCAGAAGCTAGGAGAGTATTGGCTCCATGACAGGGTTAGGTATCCCCTAGATCAGCAATGCCCAGGGGCGAAAGGGTGTCATCCTGGTTCCAAGAAATGTCGGGCATACTGAGCGACGCCTCCCGTAGGGCCACTTCCCAGTGCTTACGCATTTTAATTAAGTAGGGGTCGCCCGCCTGAAACTGGGCGCGATGGCGGACTTCAAAGCTGTTGGCCTGGTACAGGGTCATGTGAATCGGTGGCCCCACCGACAGATTTGACCGCATGGTCGAGTCAATTGAGAGCAGCGCACATTTGGCCACCGCATCGAGGGGCACATCAAACCCCAGTGTCCGATCTAGAATCGGCTTGCCGTACTTGGTTTCGCCAATCTGCAAAAATGGCGTCTCTGGGGTAGCCCTGATGCAGTTGCCCTGGCTGTAGACCAAAAATAGCTCTGGCGCTTCCCCCTGCACCTGGCCCCCCAGCAAAAAGCTGCACTTAAAGTCAATTTTGTCCTTTGCTAGCCAGGTGCGGTCGGCCTCCTGTAGGAGCCGAATCTGGTTTCCCAGGTAGCGCGCCACGTCGTAGAGGGTGGGCAGGTTGTGCAAGTTGGGGTCGTGATCGCTTTTGATATCTTGAGTCAGCTGGTGCACCACCGCCTGGGTAATCGACAGATTGCCCGAGGTGCAGAGCAAAATAACGCGATCGCCAGGCTTGGAAAAATCAAACAGCTTGCGGTACGACGAGATGTAGTCAACCCCCGCATTAGTGCGAGAGTCAGCGGCTAGCACCAATCCTTCCTTGACCAAAATACCTAAACAGTACGTCATTAGGTTTGATAGAAATGTGTGGTCGCGGTTTAAGGACTGCTACAACTAAACCCCATACAACTTCAGCAGTGGCAAGTCCAGAAGTAAAGCTCTACCTGGGGAAAATTACAGCTCCTGAGCTGGACTTGATATAGCCATCGCCATATATAAAAAAGCGCCGGTCAGCCCAGCGCCCTCAGAATACACCTAAATTCCTTTAGCCTTACCCGCCAGACCAGACCAGCCAAAACCAGGCCGATCTGACACCGCCTCGGCCAGTGACCTAAGAACCCGTTTGCTTGCTAGAGGTTTGAATGTACAAAATCAGCAGAAAAACCGTCGGTACCAGAACAAACAGAATGCTAGCTACAAAACCAAGCTTGTTAACTTCCATCAGTGCCTGCCTCTACTCTCAACCCAACAACATCAATCAGACCCTTCGGCATGACCGTAATCATTTAGCCCAGCTGGCTAAAAACTTGGATAGCCCAAAGATCTAACAGCTTCAGGATATCACTCTCCTCGATGAGAATGTCGGCCTGGGGCAAAGCCTTCCCACCGAGCTAGGCGCGCTTAGACGCTGCGGGGGAGGCCTTAGATTTGCGGCTGGGCTTGGTAATCACCGACACCGGGCCTTGCACCGTAGCCTGACAGGCCAACCGGCAGCTGGGGGGCCACTTTTTGAGTTTGCGATCTTCCACCTGGGTGCGGGGGGAGAGATTTTCGCCCCCCGCCGCTATGTCCACTACGCAGGTGCCGCACTGGCCGTAGCCGCCGCAGTTCATCATCTTGCCGCTGAAGGTGTAGATGTCGATGCGATTTTCCAGTGCCTTAAAACGCAGGTTGGCCCCGTCGGCAACAACAATCTCAGTGTCTTCGTTAACAAACTTAACATTGGCCATCAAGGGAATCTCCTTAGCGTTTTGCGTCGACAATGGCGGTAGATCAGGTCTTTGGCCGCTAGGTCGAGGTGCCTCTGTACAGTAACCGCTCCAAACTGCCCCTGGCTAATGGTTGCGAGGGAAATTAGGACTGGTTACACTTCGTTAAGTAATTGCATTGTTACATCTCATCTGTACCAAATGCCCCAACATCCAACAGTGGCACAGCTCACCCAGGCAATGCCGAGATGTTGAGGTCAACTGGAGCAATTCTGAGAGCCTGATTCTGATAGGCTAATCAGTATCTGGCATGCTTAAGACAATTCCACAAAACAACCTTGTTTTACCTAGAGGAGGCGCGTAGTCAATGGGACT
Organism: Phormidesmidales cyanobacterium; assembly: GCA_038255045.1. GTDB lineage: Bacteria > Cyanobacteriota > Cyanobacteriia > Phormidesmidales > Phormidesmidaceae > Nodosilinea. The sequence continues at coordinate 2,808 of JBBSLR010000046.1, read as the reverse complement.
ACCCTGGTACCGGGTACATACCGTCGTCGTTAACGATCCCGGGCGACTGATTTCTGTACACCTAATGCATACGGCCCTTGTAGCTGGCTGGGCTGGCTCGATGGCTCTGTTTGAACTATCCACCTTTGACCCCAGCGACCCTGTGCTCAACCCCATGTGGCGGCAGGGCATGTTTGTGCTGCCCTTCATGGCTCGCCTGGGGGTCACCGACTCTTGGGGCGGCTGGAGCGTCACTGGCGCAGCGGCCAACCCTGGCTTCTGGTCCTTTGAGGGGGTGGCCGCTGCCCACATCGTGCTGTCGGGGCTGCTGTTTCTAGCCGCCTGTTGGCACTGGGTCTATTGGGATCTAGACCTCTTCCGCGACCCCCGCACCGGGGAACCGGCGCTAGATTTGCCGAAGATGTTTGGCATTCACCTGTTTTTGTCGGGCCTACTCTGCTTCGGCTTTGGGGCCTTTCACCTGACAGGCCTGTGGGGCCCTGGCCTGTGGGTATCTGATCCCTACGGCCTGACTGGCCATGTGCAGGGGGTCGCTCCTGAGTGGGGCGCAGCGGGCTTTAACCCCTTTAACCCTGGCGGTATTGTGGCTCACCACATCGCGGCGGGCATTGTGGGCATCATTGCCGGCCTGTTTCACCTGACGGTGCGTCCGCCCCAGCGTCTGTACAAGGCGCTGCGCATGGGTAACATCGAGACCGTGCTGTCTAGCAGTATTGCGGCAGTATTTTTCGCCGCCTTTGTGGTGGCGGGCACCATGTGGTATGGCAGCGCTGCTACCCCAATTGAGCTGTTTGGCCCTACCCGCTATCAGTGGGATGGCGACTACTTCAAGCAGGAAATTCAGCGCCGCGTGACGGGGGATGTTAACGCTGGCTACTCCCTGGCTGAGGCCTACGGTGACATCCCTGAGAAGCTGGCCTTCTATGATTACGTTGGCAACAGCCCCGCTAAGGGTGGTTTGTTCCGAGTTGGCCCCATGGTGCAGGGCGATGGTATCGCCGAAGGCTGGCTGGGGCACCCCGTCTTTGAGGACAAAGAAGGTCGTGAGTTGTCTGTGCGTCGTTTGCCCAACTTCTTTGAGACCTTCCCCGTGGTGCTGGTCGACAAAGACGGCATTGTTCGCGCTGACATTCCCTTCCGCCGCGCTGAGTCGAAGTACAGCTTTGAGCAGACCGGCGTAACTGCTACCTTCTACGGTGGTGAGCTAGATGGTCAAACCATTGCCGAGCCTACCCTCGTCAAGCGCTATGCCCGCAAGGCACAGCTAGGTGAACCCTTCGAGTTTGACCGCGAAACCCTCGGCTCTGACGGGGTGTTCCGCACCAGCACTCGCGGCTGGTTTACCTATGGTCACGCGGTGTTTGCGCTGCTGTTTTTCTTTGGGCACATTTGGCACGGCTCTCGCACCCTGTTCCGGGATGTGTTTGCTGGGGTCGACCCCGACCTATCTGCTGAGCAGGTGGAGTGGGGTTTCTTCGCGAAGGTGGGCGATACCTCTACCCGTAAGGAAGAGACAAGGGTCTAGTTTGCTTTGAGTCAGGGCGCTCGCTGGTTGAATATATAACTTCACCCGACGGGCACCTGACTTTTAAGCGTTGTAAACTAAAGATAGCCCGCCTGATTTCTAAGCCTTGTAAACTAAAGACAACCCGGTTGACTAGGAGCCTTTTTAACCATGGAAGCTGTCGCTTACATCTTCATTTTTGCCTGCATCATTGGCACGCTGTTTTTTGCGATCGCCTTTCGCGAACCCCCCCGTATCCCCAAGGACTAGCTCCCTCGGTTAGTCTACAGAGACACGATGGCCCTAGGCTTTACCTAAAATAGGTGAGACTTTCGACGCTTTTCGATTGTTTTCCCACAATTTAATTAATATAGAGGCAAGCTTTTTCTGTATAGATTGGCTTGCTTTTATTTTTGCCCAGCTCCCAGGGGTTTTTTAGCCCTAGGGCTGGGTCAACTTTCCTCCCGTTGGGAGTGTGTCTATGCATTGTCCGTTTTGCCAGCATCTGAACAATCGAGTATTGGAGTCGCGATCAGCGGAGGCGGGGCGCAGCATTCGCCGGCGGCGAGAGTGCCTGCGCTGCGAGCGCAGGTTCACCACCTACGAGCGCATCGAGTATGTGCCCGTTACCGTAATCAAGCGCAGCGATGATCGCGAGCTGTTTGAGCGTTCTAAGGTGCTGCGAGGCATTGTTCGGGCCTGCGAAAAAACTCCAGTGTCTTCCCTGGCGATGGAGGCCATCGTCGATGACATTGAGGCCGAACTCCAGCAGCGGGCTACCCGCGAAGTGACCAGCGCCGAGATTGGGGAAATGGTGCTGGCCAAACTCCAGGCGATGAATGAGGTGGCCTTCGTCCGGTTTGCTTCAGTGTATCGCCAGTTTCAAGGCATTCGAGATTTTGCCGAAGCCCTCAGCCAGCTGCAAGGTGGGCAGGGCGATCGCCCCCCAGAGAATGCCGAAAACGGTCAGCCCTCAACCTATGTCGTCTCGGCCTAACCGTTCTGGAGGCAACGCCGCAGCCCCAGATATGTGGAGCTGAAGTTGTCTTTAACTTAAATCAATCGTGACGGTGGGCGATCAACAACACCGTCTATTCGGCTATAATCTTAATCCTGTGGGTTTATCGGACTGTCTGCACCGACGCGCTGTTGCGTTGAGGGCGGGCCGTCACATATCTGAGTTGATTGTTTTGTACGTCTACAAGGAAACCGCAGTATTACGGAGAAATAATAGGACAACACTAGCATGCTCAATCAGGACGTAAAGGACGCTGACATCGGGTTTACACACGAAGACTTTGCCG
>JBBSLR010000045.1:0-10805 GCA_038255045.1 Phormidesmidales cyanobacterium | reverse complement strand
CGAGAGAATGGAGGGGGAAATGACGACGGACTTGTTAGAAGCAGTGCGTGGCATGGATGGTTCTCCTTGGTGCATTTGTGACCATCGTAACAAAGTCTTAAAATCACTTCTCATAAATGTTTAGAAATTGCCCAATTCCCTAGCCATATATGATGAAGCCCTAGGATCGCCGGGGAGGCCAGCGTCGGGGGCAGCCCCAGCCCAGTCCCTCCTGGGGGGAATAGCTTTCGCTCCTTTCCCTAGAGCACCGGTACAGTATCTAATACCAAATCCGACCCACAAAACCCCGATTCGAAACCGATACCTCGTAGGGGCGTAGCATGCTACGCCCCTACTCACCCTGGTGCCCTAGCTCCGCTTGGGCATCCTGGTCTTGCGGCTCTGCCGCTCGTTTGAGGAGGCAGAGCCGCCGCCGAGCATTCCAATGCAGAGCATTGGAACGAGGGGCAGACCGGGTTTTTGTAACGGCGTTCTAGGCATTGGACAGGCGGGCCATGGCTTGACCCGCCAGCTTTTGGTGAGTTTCTGTCAGCAGGTGGGGAATTTTTTCGGCGTGGGGGCTGCGGCGCAGGCAATCTGACAAATCAACCTGACTGAGGTGCTCGGCCTTTTCGCCGGGGAACCAGTGGCCAGCGTTGCCCAGCATGTTGTAGCGGGCCTGGGCGTAGTCTTCCATATCAAAGGCCAGCAGCAGGTTGCGCAGCCGCAGAATGGCGGGAATGTTGATGTTGCCGGGGGTTTCGTTGGGGCTGGGCAGCCCCCGCGACCAGGTGCGCAGCCAGTCTTCGCCCAGGACGCTCTGGGCGTGGTGGTGCAGCTGCTCTAATACGGGCTTGAGGTGGTGCTCAGCATGCTCTAGCAGGGGCAGGGTGTTGAGGTGCTCGTCAAAGTCGGTGGGGCGGGCGGCCCCAATGCTGAGGGTGTGTACCTGGGGGTGGCTGAGGCAAAACAGGTCGTTAAACACCATGGGGCTGAGCGGGTCGCACAGCTCCACCAGCCGGGCGGGAGGACTGTAGAGGTGGCCCCCCTTGTCGGACGGGCTGATGATAAAGACGCCGATGTCGTGGCGCTGGGCGGTGGCGATCGCCGCCCAGTTGTCTTGATTGATGTAGTACCAGTGCAGGTTGACGTAGTCAAACTCGTCGGTGGCGATCGCCTGCTGAATCACCGCCGTGGGCGCGTGGGTCGAGAAACCAATGAACCGCACCCGCCCCTGGCGCTGAAACTCGCGGGCCACTGCCATGCAGCCGCCGGGGCGCAGGGTCCAGTCGAGGATTTCTGGAGTATTGATGCCGTGCATGCCCAGCAGGTCAACGGTGTCGAGCCTGAGGTGGTCGAGGGATTGGGTCAGATGCTGGCGAAACTCAGCCGGGTCTGCGGTGGGGGAAACCTTGGTTTGAACGATGATCTGGTCACGCGCCAGCCCCGGCAAGATCTGCCCCAGCTGCACCTCAGAGGTACCGTAGCCCCGCGCCGTCTCAATGTGGTTAATGCCGACCTCTAGGGCGCGGCGAATGGTGGCCTCTAGGTTTGCCTGATTTTTCGGGGGAATGTGCTCTCGGGGCAAATCTTTCCAGGAGTGCTGGTATCGCATGCCGCCGCAGGAGAAGACGGGCATTTGAAGCTCGGTACGGCCAAAGCGTCGATACTGCATGAAAGGTGACGGGGCAAAGGGCTAGATTGCTGAAGACGTGCGCCAAAGGTACGCGCTAGAAGTACGCGCTAAACACAGATTACCGGGCTGGGGCCTCGGGGCTTTGGTTGGGGCTTTGGTCGGGGCTTTGGTCAGGGCTTTGGTCGGGGCGATCGCCCCAGTCTTGCCCCACGCGAATGGTGATGTCAGAGCCCAGGTCGCCGGTCGACTCAGAAATGGCGCGACCCACCCCCAGCAGCGACTCAACCAACCGCGCACTCTCCACGTCTCCCCGCTGGGCCACCACCTCGGTGCGGGCCATGGGGGTGGCCCAGTCGCTGATGGTGTAGACATTCTCAAACCCGTTGTCGCGCAGGTAGCGGGCGACCGCCGCCGCCTGGTCGGGGCGATCAGAGGCATTTTGCACCGCAATCGATAGGTCGGTCACGTAGCGCCCCTGGGCATTATCGGCGTATAGCCCCAGCTCGTCGGCTTTAAAGAAGTTCTGCATGACTGCCGCCGAGGCGTCCCAGTTGGGCAGCCAGTAGCTGGCGATAAACTCATCTGGGGTGCTAAAACGACCGGGCAGCATCACCATTTGCAGCTGATCAGACTCGATTTCGAGGCCAAAGTTGGCGATCGCCAGCATCTCCTCTAGGGTCAGGTTGGTGTCAACGTAGCGCTGCATCACCCGAATCGCCTGGGGCAGCTTGGGGATCACCAGGGGGTTGGTCAACCGCTCTCGCAGGGCCTTGAGCAGCATTTGCTGGCGCTGCACCCGGCCAATGTCGCCGCTCTCATGGCGAAAGCGGGCAAACTGCTCGGCCTGGTCGCCGTTGAGGGTTTGCCAACCGGGGTAGAGGTCAATGTAGAGGCCCTGGGTGCGATCGGTGTACTCCATGCGGTTGGGCACGTTGACCTCAATACCCCCGACCAAATCCACCATTTCTCGAAAGGCGGTGGTGTTGATGCGCACGTAGCGGTCGACCTGAATGTTGCCCAGGTTGTAGCCGATGGTTTGGGCCACCAGCTCTGGCCCCCCCAGCACGTTGGCCTGGTTAATCTTATCCATGCCAGAACCCGGTATCTGCACCCGAGTATCGCGGGGAATCGACATCACATTGAGGGTGCCAGCCTCGGCATCCACCCGCACCAGCAGCAGGGTATCGGTGCGGCCCCCAAATACCTCACTGGAGTTGGGCAGGGCCTCGGGCACTTCATCGATGCCCATGACCAAAATGTTGACCGGGCGCGTCACCTGATAGCGAAACCCCGCCTGCCACAGGTCGCCGAGGCTGGCGGCGGGCCGAGTTGCGCCCCCCAAAAAGCCGGGCAAGGGAACGGTTAAAGCTGCCGCTGCCCCCAGCAGCCCAGAGGTAATGGCGGTGCCGACAAACAGGCTGCCCCACAGCAATCCGCTAGCGAGCCGACTCATGCCGCGGCGGCGGGGTGCATTGAAGGATGGCTCGGCGGCCTGGGCAGGATCTACCCCCGAGATCTGTCCAGGCTCTGTCAAGGCAGTTTCTTGAGATTCAATAGATTCAACTTCTTTAGTTTCAACGTCTGCTTCAACGTCTGCTTTAGCACTGCGCGAGGGGGTTGTCATGGATACCTGCTGATTTGCTGCCACGCCCTACCACCATATCCCCTGTCACGGTTTTCTTATGTAGCCTCAGTGAGGTTTAGATCCGGTAGTCAACCGGCCCCACAGCCCCCAGCACTAAGGCCCAAAAAAGCAAAGCCAGGAAGTTGTTCCAGAGCCCTGCTAAAACTTTGCAGTAGATTGATGTGTTAATCAATATTAAGCGAATTTTGCCCTGATCTCGTCTGCTAGGGGATAGGATTGAGCCACTTATACAGGTGGTCTGGGGCCATGCCGTTGACGACCAGGCCGTGGTCAGGATGTCGATTGATCGCAGAGACTGAACGCTCTGCTGAGCGGCTCCACTGTCCAGCCCTTAACTGTTCAGATACTGTCCAGATACTGGGCAGGTCAACCGCCCGACTGACGTATTTTGAGACCCTATAACTCACGTAATTCCTATGGCTACGCTGATTCCGATTATTTTGGCCGGGGGCAAGGGCGAACGGTTTTGGCCGGTGAGCCGCCTAGCCCGCCCCAAGCAGTTTTTGTGCCTCGACGGCGGCGATCGCAGCCTCTTGCAGGCCACCGCCGACCGCCTGCTCGACCTCGCCGACGGCTGGGAAAACCTGTGGGTAATTACCGCGTCGCACCTGGTTGACCGCGTGCGCGAACAGCTGCCCGAGCTGCCCGAGACCAACCTTTTGGTCGAACCCGTGGGCCGCGATACCGCCCCGGCGGTGGCCTGGGCCACCCTAGAGGTGGCCCAGCGCTACGGCGACGATGCCCTAGTGGGCTTCTTTCCCGCCGACCACTGGATCGACGACGAAGCCGCCTTTAGCCAGACCCTGCGGGCCGCCGCCGAGCTGGCCGCTGCCCAGGGGGCGATCGCCACCCTGGGCATCACCCCCACCTATCCCGCCACCGGCTACGGCTACATCGAGCAGGGCGAAAATGCTGGCCAACACCTCGGCCTCAGCGCCTACACCGTCAGCCGCTTCACCGAAAAGCCCGACGCCCCCACCGCCCAAACCTTCATCGACAGCGGCCGCTTTAGCTGGAACAGCGGCATGTTCGTCTTCCCCGCCGGGGTCATGATTGGCGAGCTCACGACCCACGCCCCAGCGCTGATGCAGGCGCTGATCGCCACCGGCGTAGACGCCTACCTCAGCCTAGACAAGCTCAGCATCGACTACGCCGTGATGGAGCACACCGATCGCGCCTACGTCATGCCCGTCACCTTTGGCTGGGACGACCTCGGCGACTGGAACGCCGTCGAGCGCCTGCTGAAGCAGCCCGATGCCAAAAATGTTGACCTGGCTACCCACGTGGCCCTAGACACCGAGGGCAGTATTGTCTACGCCGCCGACCCCGATGAGCTAATCGTCACCATTGGCTTAGAGGATGTGGTGATTGTGCGCGACGGCAACGCCACCCTGGTGGTGCGCAAAGACCGCACCCAAGACATCAAGGCCGCCGTCAAGCAGATCGGGGCCGAAGATCGCTTTCAGCACCTGCTGTAGGCCGGTTTTGCCAGGCCAGTTTTGCCAGGCCAGTTTTACCGCTGCGGCGGTAAAACTGGCCGATGGGATATTGCGGCGTTTTTACACAGGCGTTCCGGCTTGGGCAACGGTTGATATAATCTCGGGATCAGCCGTCTACATCTGCCCCCTGCTGCGCATCTTCGCGGCAATTAGCAGCCCTAAGCCATGACCCCAACCATTGATGACATCGACTTTCAGGCCCGTCAGGGAAGCGTAGCCGCCATCATTCAGATTTTGAATGAACACTTTGCCGGTGAGAGCATTCGCACCCGAGCTATTCAAGACAACGGCATTTTGCAGCTTCTAGTCGAAGCCCCCACCGCCGATGGTCTACCCCAAGACACGGTGGTGGGTCAGGTGCGCACCGTGCTGGAGTCGATTAGCCCCCGGGGCATTAGCCGGGTCAATATCAACAGCCGCATTGTGCAGGAGCAGCAGCTGCTGTGGCTCGACGAGATCAAGCGCGACCCCGAGCACAGCTTGCTCTGGTCAGAGCCGATTATTCTCAAGCGGCCCCACCTGGTGGCCCGCCTCTGGCGAGATGCCCGCGCCCCGCGCCAGCGCAATCCTTTTTTAGACGATGTCTATCAGAAAAAACCCGCCAGCAGCCGCAGTGCCTTTTGGCGCGGGCTAATTGGCGGCGCCAGCCTGGCCCTGCTGCTGCTGCTGGTGGGCTGGGCTACCAAAGACTGGCTGGGGGTTGACCTGGGGCTGCGATCGCAGCCCGACACCGATACCGATACCGCCGACCCGGCCCCAGCCGCACCCACGGGCCAAGATCCCTTTGTGCTGGCGGTACGCATTGCCCAGCAGTCGGTCGAAGACGGTAGAGACGCCACCACCGCCGCCGCCTGGCTCGATTTGGCCGTGCGCTGGCAGAGGGCCTCAGACCTGATGGCTGAGGTGCCTCCTGAGGATGATCGCTATGCGATCGCCCAAGACCGGGTGCAGACCTACGCCGCCAACAAAACCATGGCGCTCCAAGAGGCCGAAAAAATTCAGACCCAGGCCGATAACTAGATTATTTAAGGGCTAATTTTCAGCCTTTATGCAAGACCTGACCTAGTCAATGCAGAGGGCGCATATTGCGTCAGCAACAGCCCCCTCAGATTTGCTATATCAAAGCTATAAGCGTTCTGCGTATAGCTATGTCCCCTGTAAAATCATCCCAGTCGTCTCACTCAGTGTCGCGATCAGCCAGCAGCGCCCTAGAAAACCGAGAAGACTTTACCGTCTGGGCCGAGGCCGTTAAGCAGCAGATGCTAGAGGCCCTGCAAAAGCGCCAGCGCAACAGCTAGCTGTTGCCCATACCCTGTTCAGCTCGGGATCAGTAGTTTTCCTACTGTAGGAAAACTACAGGGAGACCTCCACTGCGGGACTTGGATGGAGTTTATAGCCATCGCCAGACCCGTTAGGGCCTTCTATATACCCCTGGTGCGATGGCTATACGCCATTGCGCTGTCCCAGTTATTGCAGCTGGCAGGGGCAGGTGTCCTAAGCAACCTGGCCATCGCTGTAGCAACAAATTTCACCGGCCCATCTCACCAGCTAGGGCGTAGCCCCTGCTCTAGCAAAAACGCCTGAAGTGCAGGCATTTGCCCGGTCACCACCACCTGGGCGGGGGTCAGATCGTAGGGCTTTGCGTAGCGCAGAAGCCAGCCCGCCGTCGCCCCCGCCGCACCGCCAATGCTCCACTCACCGTAGTGCACCCGCGTCACCCCATTGACAATGTGGCTAACGGCAACGCTCTTGCCGCCAATGAGCACGTTGTCTACCCCCTGGGGCACCAGCGCCTCTAGGGGGATTTGCAGGGGCCGCACCACAAATTCTTTGATGCTGCTGCCCGCTGCCTCGTAGGAGGGCTGTCCAGAGCGGTAGCGACAGCCGTGAATGTCAATATCGTAGTGGGCCAGGGCCACGGCGGTGGCGCTAAAGCTGCGGCCCCCGGTCATGTCTTCGCGCAGGTCAGCTTCTACCGCCATAAAACTGTCTTGGCCGTAGGCCGGGCGCCCGAGAATGCGCCGCCCTTCGCGAATATAGGGCACCATGCTGAGGCCCGATCGGGTGCCCAGGGGAGCGTCTGCCCCCTGGAGCAGCGTCAGGGGTAATTTGCTGGTGGCCTCGGTTTCCATTAGCCACTCGGCAAACATCAGGGCATGCAGCTCGCCGTTGTTGAGCGACTCGGTCGACAGGCCCCCCAACCAGTCTTGGCGCTGCCCCGACAGCCGCACGTCTTCTTCGGTAAACACCAGGGGCGGGTCCATAAAATGCCAGTCGTTGCCCTTATTCCAGTTAATCAGGGTGATTTCGCCGGGGCGGGTAATGTTGACGTTGCCGCTGCCCGGCACCTGACTGACAATGCGGCGGTAGTTAAACACGCTGCCAAAGTTGAAGAACGGAAATCCTTCTAGATCAAATTCTTTGCGGTGGTCGCCCCGGCTTAGGGCAGGCTCTAGCTTTTGCAGCGCCTTCAGGCTCTCGTTTTTGTCGTCCAGGGTGGCCAGCACAAAGGGGTAGGTATAGGCCTGGGTGCAGTCGGGGTTGTCCTTTGGCGGGGCGTTAACTTCGCCGGTAAAGCCCTGGCCATCAGACCCCAGACGATGGGGCAGGTTGGCCCAGCCCACAAATTCCCCCGTGTCGGTGGCGTCAATCACGATCATTGATCGGTCGGGCGGCGGCTGTAGCCGCACCGGAATTTTATTGTAGGCATCGCCGTCAGACCAGCTATACCATTGCTCTAACTCTTGGGAGAGCCGCCCGGTAGGCACGTAGCCCGGGTCGAGGGGGACCCGCCGCACCCCATAGACCGCCGTCACGTAGCGGCCTGAGGCATCAAAGGAGGCCCCTTTAAACGCCGTGGAGGTGGCCCAGCGACTATCGGGAGCGCTCTTAGCAGCATTTCGCATCCACATCTCTGCGGCTGTTGCCCCGGCGCGGGGGGTAAAACACAGTTCTCCGACCCAGCAGCTGTTGGCCTGCTCGACAGTCATCTGAGCCGGCATGCCGGTCCACGACGCCAGGTACACCGGCTGGCGTTTGATCAGCGCTTTAAAGGCTTCCCAACTGGGGGAAAGATTGCGCCGCCACCGCATCGCCCGCGACTCGTCGATGGCCGATACGCCCTGGGAACTCACCTGCCCGCCCAGCCACGGGGTCAGCTCAATCAGGCAGGTGGTGACGCCGGTTTGCATCGCGTGGGAGGCCGCTGCCACCCCGCCCAGGGTGCCGCCAATCACCACCACTTCACAGGTCCACACCTCTTCGGCCAGGGGCAGGGGGGTGAGGGTTGGCCGACCGTTGGCGGTTTGAATTTGGCGAATGCCGGTAGACAGCTCGGCCCGGTTGACAATCTGACCCACCGGGCGGGGGGTAAACTCTAGGGGCTGTCGCCAGTACTCGCTGGCACCGCGAAAGGCCAGCAGCAGCAGGGTACTGCTCAGCAGGGCCATGGTCATTAGCGCTCGCGCCCGTCTGCGCGAAGTCCGTCGCCGCTTGCGCCTAGGCTTTGACGGCAATGAGTTATAACGGCGGCGCTCCAGCATGGACACAGAAGGCATACCTACGGCGGTTGTCGTCTGTGAGTGTAGCAACGAAACCGCGAAACGAAACAGTTAGGTCTAAAGCTTTCAAGGCATTTGCCCCGCCCATATCCCCGCCCATATCTCTTGTCCATGCTCAGGGGCAAGAGATATGGGCAACCGTCAGACCGCACTCAGTGAGTAAGGGGCGATCGCGTTCCGGCGATCGCCGAGTATGTTTAGACTTTTTTGATTCCCGAAGTGACCTAAAGAAAAGATTTAAGCCATAATGGGCACGACCTTGTGCCTTTAGTCAGATTTACCTTTCTACCCCAGAATATATGCAATTTCACCCCCGGTTCCAGCGCGGACTGCTGCTTCCTTTGGCATTGACGACGCTAGTGTTGACATCGCTGCCAGCTAAGGCGCAGACCCCGGTGTATAGCCCCAGCCCGCTGCCCGACTCGCGTGAGGTTAATGACTCCCTCGGCGATCGCGATATTCCCACCGGGGCCGGTGGGTTTGCCCGCGACTATACCGTGAACCTAGAAGCTGGCGACCAGGTGGCGATCGACGTTACCTCCGATGAGTTCGACACCCTGGTCATTCTCATGAACAAAGACGGCGTCACCGTTGGAGAAAACGACGACGGCCCTGACGGCGCCACCAACTCTCTGCTGTTTGCCCGCATCAGCGAGTCGGGCACCTATACGGTGCGGGTGCGCGCCTATGCTGGTCAGGGCACCGGCAGCTTTTACCTCAAGGTGGCCCGCCTGCGCGAAGTTCGGTAGGCGTTGGCGAAGCCTTGCCCGGAGCAAATGGCCCTTTGGGTCGGTAGCTGACCACCGCCGCATTTTTGCGGCCTAACCTTGTCAGGGGTGACAATAGCTTGCTATCTTAAGTGAGCGCTGAAATTTGCGCTCCCTAGCCGGGATAGCTCAGTTGGTAGAGCAGAGGACTGAAAATCCTCGTGTCGGCGGTTCAAGCCCGCCTCCTGGCATTCAGCTAAATCAAGGCAAAAGCCCTGAACCTCAACGGTTTGGGGCTTTTGCTTTGGAGCCTCGGTTGTTCGCGTTGTCCATTTATTGTCCCAAAAACTTCTCGGCCAGATCTACCAGAATGAGCTGGCGGTAACGCTTCAACAGCAGGGCTACCGGATTGAACCCAAAGCCCACGGGCAGTTTGAGTTAGCGGGGTATTCGCCGGAACTGCTGAAGGCCTTTTCGACAAAGCGACAGCCTGAATGACTGACAAAAGTTGCCCTGTAGGTTGGGTTGAGGTCACGTTGGCGCAGCCTTGCCTAAGGCAATAACCCAACGCCAGCAATGGTTTCGTTGGGTTACGCTATCGCTAACCCAACCTACGGCAGAATCAAGGTTTTGAGAGTTTCGTCAGTCAAGCAGGGCGACAGCAGATTCTAAAGCTCATCGAAGAATGGGAGGCAACAGGTTCTGAGAACAATCGAGCGATGCGCGAGACGGCGACGCTGGTATCTCGGAAACGCAAACCCAGGAGCGGATTCAGCAGGTTGCCACCGATTTTCTGGCGCTGACAGCAGCGGAGCGGGAGAAAACCCTGGTATTGGCAGGGACGATTGCAGAGCGGTTGGCTCTGACTCAGGCAGCAGGGGCATATAGACCGTGAAACCAGCCGCCGCGATACTCCGGCCCAGGTCAACACATTCTGGAATCATGCCAGGAAGTTCATGGAGCAGTACGACCGCAGGCCCAGCCCCTTTCATGTAGACTTTCCGGGCGGGGAATCCCTCACTAGCAAACTCAAAAGTAAAGAAATCCTTCATGCGATCGCAAGGTCGAACAGCGTTGGTCAGCATGGCCCCTAGAACAAGACTAGGGGCGCTCACTCAGTTTTTACGCTTGACCTTCCTCATTCCCGTCAGCATCGAGCTGCTTCAGGTGAATATGCTTGTAGCCCAGCTTAATCGTGAACTCATCCCCAGACTTGAGGCCCATTTCTTGAGTGTAGGCAGCACCAATCACAATCTGACCATTTTTGTGGACAGTTAAGCTATAGGATGCCTCCCGGCCCCTACCATCTGCACTCTTCTGCGGCTCCAGCTGAATGCCCTTAGCCGACAGCAGCGCATCATAAAACTCAGCCAGGTTCACACGGGTTTGATTTTCTTTGCCAACGGTGTAGTAGCCACATTCCTTAGCGAGTTCCCGCTTAGTCAGGCCATCATTCTCTTTGACCTTGGTCAGGAGAGCCTTACCTGTCAGGGCTTCCTTACTTTTCACTGCCATAATTCAAGCTATCCATAGGGTACACATCAAAATCCACGATGACTGCTAGAAAAAACTCTAGAATCATTTGTTTCTCTATTTCTTCCACTCTATCCAATGGCTGAATGAATGGCTGAATGGAGAAGCCAGGAACTTTTGATTTATTCTAACTTTGATTATAGTTATCAACAGACACCATGACTCCTTTACAGCGTTTTTCACTCTAGTGAGGTACAATTTATACTTCTTAAACCCACTTTAATACAACAGTAATGAAACCTTATT
>JBBSLR010000044.1:0-11004 GCA_038255045.1 Phormidesmidales cyanobacterium | reverse complement strand
ACTACCAGTTTTTTAGGGTCTTTGGCCTAGCGGTCACGGCCCTTTTAAGCCCGCTTGTCGGGCTTTGTTTTTGCTTTGGTAATGCCTGCCCATGCCTCTGCCGCTGAATTTGCCTGCTCTGCCCCCAGCCCCTGCGGTGGCCGAAGTTACGCTGGTGTCGGCAGCAGACGATAGGCGGCAGCTAGAAGCACCCGGCATCGCTGCCCCCGAGCACCTGATCAACCCTGACATCATGCCCCTGGCTGGGGCTGACTGGTTGCTGCCTCTGGCCCAGGCGTCAGACTCCGCACCTTTGCGGCCCCCGACCCAGCCCGCAGCCCCTGAAACCTCTCCAGTGGAGGTCACGGGGGAGGAGGAGAATTCTGAAGCAGCCCCCCCAGAAAATAATCCTGGGAACACCCCAGAAAATAACCCCGCTGAAAGCGAACCAGACCCTCCGGCGGCGATAGACTCTCCCCTAGAGGGCGACGGGTCGATTTTTTTGCGGGCCGATCGCCAGGTGTTTGAGCCGATTCGACAGATTGTCACCGCCACGGGGGATGTGCTGATTCAGTTTGGCAATGACCAGATTGCGGCCGATCGCCTGTGGGCCAACTTGGCCAACCGCTATGTGCGGGCCGAGGGCAATGTGTTTTTCAATCGCAATAACCAAATTATCGAAGGTGACTCGGTTACCTACAACCTGCTGCAGGGATCGGGCGACCTGGGGAATGCCCGCGGCGATCTCCAGCTGTCTACCCTCGGCGACGATTTGTCGTCGCCCTTCGCCGAGCCCCGTGATGGGCGGCCCCTAGACTATCGCCTGCAAAACCAGGGGTCGATTTCTCAGGTCACCGGCACGGGCCGGATCGCGGTGGCCACAGGCACCACCGCTGGTCTGCTAGAAGGCCGGCCCGAGGGCATTCGGCGGCTGCGGTTTGAGAGCGATCGCCTTTCTTTTGATGCCGAGGGCTGGTACGCCAACGAGCTGCGGTTGACCAACGACCCCTTCTCACCGCCAGAGCTAGAGTTTAGGGCCAGCAATGTGCGGCTGACGCCCCTCAACGAAATCGAAGATGAGCTGGTGTTTGACAATCCCCGGCTGGTGTTTGATCAGGGGCTGACCATTCCCATACTGCGGCGGCGCTATGTGCTGCAGCGAGGTCAGCTGCCCGCCGAGGCGCTGAACCCGCTGCCCGCCGGCTTTGGCATTGATGGCCGCGATCGCGACGGTCTCTATCTTGAAGCCGAGTTTCCGCTGCCGATAGACGGCCCCTTGAAGATCTCTGTGGCCCCACAGTTCTTGGTGGGCCGCTGGCTGGGCAGCTCTAACTTCAACCTGGCTGACCCGGCCAACTTTGGCCTAGCGGCCCGCATCAATGGCCCCCTGGGGCCACGCACTTCGGTCAACGGCAGCGTCAGCCTAGCTGGGCTAGATTTAGAAAATTTCGAAGATCAGCTGCGAGCCAGCTTTCGGGGCCAGCAGCTACTGGGCAACCATCGCCTCAGCCTGGAATATGTCTATCGCGATCGCCTGTTCAACGGCTCCCTGGGCTTTCAAGATGTGCAAAACAGCCTGGGTCTGCTGCTAGAGTCGCCCAATATCATCCTAGGCACCACTGGCCTCAACCTCAACTATCAGGTCTCTGGGCAATACATCACCGCCAACACCGACCGCCCCGCTTTACTTGGCCCTGGGGTGGGGGTGGGGCTAACCGACCTGGCCCGGTTCCAGGGGTCTGCCGATCTCAGTCGCGGCTTTTTGCTCTGGCAGGGCCAGCCGCTGCCCGCCACCCAAACCGAAGGGCTACGATACTCTGACCGCCCTTTGGTGCCCAGCCTATCCCTAAACGTGGGCCTGCGAGGAATTGTTACCTACTACAGCAGCAATGACCTGCAGGAGGCGATCGAGGGCAGAATATCCCTATCTGGGCAATTGGGCCGCCTCCAGCGCAATGTCTTCGATTACACCCAGTTCAACATTGGCTTTAGCCACAGCTTCATCGGCGGCGACAGCTCTCCTTTCTTGTTTGACCGAGCCGTCGACCAAACTATCCTGACAGGGGGCATTGTTCAGCAGATCTACGGCCCCTTTTTGGCCGGGTTTCAAACCGCCCTCAACCTCGATACCGGCCGCACCATTGACACCAACTTAATCTTTGAGTACCGCCGCCGCGCCTACGGCCTGCTGCTAAACTATAGCCCCACCCAGCAAACTGGCTTCCTGGGCTTTCGCATTAGCTCCTTTGACTGGGTCGGGCGCACCGCCCCCTTTGATGCGCCCCCCGACACCCCCAGCGACGTCATCGTGCAGTAGCCTCCCGCAGCGCCAAAGCCCCGGTGGCAGGGCGTTCCTAATCCTGGCGGTGGCTTTTGAAGCGTTCCACGGGTAAGCCTACCTAGAGAGCCTAGGCAGCCAGACGCCCAACGGTAATAAACCTTACGATGTTGGCCTTGGGGCTAGCTTAGAATTAAGCTAAAAGAAGAATGTTTTCAAACAATGGCCAACGCAGCCTAACGCCTCGGCAATCCCCATGATTCACCCCAGTCATTCTCCCAATATTGAGCCGGTGTATCAGCTGCTTGACGGCTACAGTTTTGACGTTGAGGCCTACCCCACCGACCAGGTGATCGCCGGGTGGCTAGAGCAGTACGGCCCCGTCTGGGTGAGCCATGCCATTACCGAGGCTCTATACCAGGGGCGCTACAAGATTATTTCGATCGAGCAAATTCTCAAGCTGTGGCAGCGGCGGGGGCAGCCCATTCGCCACTTTAATCGTGAGTTTGAGTCAATTATTTTGGGCCAGACCCTGCTGTGCCCCACGGGCTATGGCGACGGCCCCGAAAGCCAGGCTGCCATCGCCAGCCCTGCGCAGCCCCCCCAGACAGAAGCTGCGTCAGCGCCTCAGCTGGTGACGGCCCCCCAGGATGACGCGGCTGAGGTCGAGCTAGCGGATAGCGCCGCCCTCGCAACCAGCCCGATGCCCGCCGCGCCCCAGGGGAAACCCTTTGACGTAGCCGCACCCGTTTCCGATGCTGCCGATCAGCCCGATGCCGCTAACCACCGCCAGGTCATTCCCAACTTTCGGCCCCTGGTAACCGGCCTAGAGTCGGCCTCGGCCCAGACCGACGAGATTCAGCCCTTTGTGCCCCGACAAGACGGCTCAGAGCTGCACCAGCGGCTGCGGGCAGTTGTCAAGGGCGGCATGCGAGAATAAACCTGCACCAAACCCCCCAGAGTTCTTCACCCAGGCCGGTTCAGGGGGCGAAATGCCGTATACTGAGATAGTACATACGGCCTATAGCAATGGTTCAATACACCCTGGCCCAAAGCCCGGAGCTAGTCTTAACGGTATCTGGTAAAGACTCCCGCAAGGCCCGCGAAAAAGCCCTCGATCAGCTCATGGCGCTGATCGACGAGGGCGAGCTAGCCAACGCCCTGGCCGACGGCTTTAGCGCCGAACAATTAGTCGAAGTACAGCCCCCAACCACCTCAGAATCTGTGCAGCAACAAGAAGACTCCGTAGTCGAAGCCATCCAGGTTTTAAATCAGTTAGCCACCCTCAAGGTCAAAGTACAGTCATCCCGAGACGAGGCGCTCCAGGTGCGCGAACTGGTGGATCTGCTGTTTACCGACGACCCCATGAGCGACGAGCAGCTCACCGAGCTGAAGGATGGCTTTAAGGTGTTGAAATCGTTTGCCCAGAGCAATCTGCGCTTCAAAGAGGCCCGCGCTCAGGCGGAGGAGGCGCGGCAGGTGCTGGATCAGGCGTTGGGGAGTTAGAGGTGAGTGAGTGAGTAAGTGGGGCGATCGCCGCGTTACATCCTTCTAGAGCCTCTTAAACGAGAGCAACAGGTTCTTGAAGCGCGTTCTGCATAAAGATTGAGTGAAACTGGCAGAAATGTGGGGATCGGCACAACTTACTCACTGATGTTGTCAGAGAATCTAGCTGTATTTTCAGTGTTTACACGCAGTTTCCTCTCTCCCTCCATGAAGTGTTCTACCCAGTTTGGCCTTTCTCTGCTAACTGCCTTCGGTCTCGCCACGCTTTCTACAGCGGCAGATGCAGCCCTGCTGGTGGGCAACACCAGCGGCAATAACATCGCTATTTTTGATGAGATTGTCGGCAACTTCCTCGGGGAGCTGATTCCAGACAACGGCCTGCTCGATAGCCCTGATACCTTTGTCTATGGGCCTGATGGCAATCTGTACATCAGCAGCGGCACTACGCCCGAAAATTCTGCCATTCTGCGCTTTACCGCCAAGGGAGAGTTTATTGACGTGTTTGCCTCGGGAAATGGCCTGTTTCGCCCCTATGGAGTGGCCTTTGGCCCCGATAACAATCTCTACGTCAGCAGCTTTTTGTCGGATCAGATTTTGCGCTACGACGGCACTAGCGGGGCCTTTATTGACGTTTTTGCCCAGCGCCAAGGGATTACCCCAGATGGTCTCAACGGCCCCAATGGTCTGATCTTTGGCCCCGATGGTCGGCTCTATGTGACCACCCAGGGCAGCGTGGCGGTAGAAGGCATACCCGTCTTTGGGCAGCCCAGCATTATTTTGAGCTATGACATCACCACCCAAGAAAAAACGGTGTTTGCCCAGGAGCCAGAGCCGTCGCCCGACAGCTTTGGGTTTGTCAGCTTTCTGGGCATGGCGGTAGACCCCATCAGCGGCAACCTGGTGGTCAGCGACTTTGCCAATGGCATTCGCAGCTATGACTTTCTCGACGGCACGCTATTGAGCGAGCTATCGACTAACTATACGAACTCAGTGCCAAGCAGCAGCTTTATCGGCAGCTTGGCCTTTGCCCCCAATGGCGACCTGTTTACGGTAGGGTTTGATATCACCTCTGAAATTGGCTCCATTCTCAAATACGACGGGCTGACTAAGGAGCGATTTCTCTTGGCCGATGCCAGCCCTGAGCTGAAGCGCCCCATTGGCATTCTCTATGCCGCGCAGCCAGTACCGGAGCCGTTTATGGCCGGGGCGCTGGCGATCGCAGCTGGGGGCCTGATGCTCTCTCGCCGTCGTAGTCTTGGGTAGATAGGGGCCAACCCAAGCAGGTCGATGCTGATTTGCGATGCTCGGGTTTAACGTCACGATTAAATTGCCCATCGAGCCGATGTTAACCCTCTACCAGCCCACTTTCAGGGCCGTGGATTAGTTCTGACAGCTTAGGCATTGCCGTATCGGCAGCAGCGGGCATTGCCCCTGCCGCCGATATGGGTTCTTCCATCGGGGCCGGGGCCATCATATCGCTGGGCAAAAAGATGCGGGCACTCACCGCCAGCATCGCCACCGCAAAGATCAGCACAATCAGCAGGGGGGCAATGTAAGACCGAAAGAACGACATAGGGCGATCGCGTGTGAAGGGATGTAACCGATGTTCTCATCTTACATGGAAGAGTAGGTGAGGTAAGTGAGGTGGGAGTTCAATCACCTCACTTACCTCACCTACCCACCTACTCCCTCAATCATCCATCCCCGGCCTCGGCATCGGCTTCACTCCCTTGCCCAGCCACCGCAGGGCCACCCAGCCCGCCACCGCCACCACCAGCCAAAACCAGCCGGTAAGGGGTTGATAGAGCAAAAATCCGCCGACCCCGAGCATCGCCCCCAGCAGCAGCAATAGAGCGGCTCCGGCCTTGAGCAGGTCGTGGCCTAGGTCTTGCACAGGCCACAGGCCGGTGCGCTGGCGCTGGCGTTCCCAGCCGGGGCCGCCGGGTCGCACTTTGCGGTAGAAGGTATCTAGGGTGTCGTCGCTCTCGGGCGGGGTGAGCACCATCGCCGCCACCCAGATGCCGCTAGTAATCGCGGTGGTCACCAGCAGCCGCAGGCCAAAGTCTTCAATCGTGAGAATCGGAACGACGCTGGTGACTAGCCCCACTACAAACCCGGCCAGCATTGAGGCCAGCTCGGCGGCGGCGTTGATCCGCCACCAAAACCAGCGCAAAATGAGCACCAGCCCTGGCCCGGTGCCGATCGCAATCACCAGGCGAAACACCGTAGTCACGTCTTGGGAATAGAAGGCGGCGATCGCCCCCAGCCCCGTCACCACCACCGAGGATAGCCGCCCCGCCAGCACCAGCTCGGCCTGGGGTGCGTCGGGCCGCATAAAGCGGGCATACAGATCGTTGGTGAGGTAAGACGCGCCCCAGTTGATCAGGGTCGAAACCGTGCTCATAAACGCGGCAATCAGCGAGGCCACCACCAGCCCCAGCAGCACCGGCGGCAAAAAGTCCATCATCAGCATTGGGTAGCCCAGCTCCCGGTCGGCCAGGTCGGGATAGATCACCACCGCCGCCAGGGCCACCACCACCCAGGGCCAGGTGCGCACCACATAGTGCAAAATGTTAAAAAGCCAGGCGGCTTTTTCGGCCTCGGCCTCGGTCTTAGAAGCCGCCAGCCGCTGAATAAACTCGCCGCCGCCGTCGCTGCGGCGAAAGGCCCACCACTGCAAGGTCACGTAGGCCAAAAAAGTGCTGACGCTAATGCCTGCGGTCTCGCTCCACTGGTACCAGCCGCCCGCTCCCCGCTCCAGAGGCACAAAGGCCAGCAGGTCGGTGCCCCCGATGGCCCGCACCTGCTCCACCAGGCTGGCCATGCCGCCCAGGTTGATCACCGCCGCCACGGCAACGATGATCGCCCCCAGCAGCGCTAAAAAAAACTGAAAGAAATCCGTCGCCACTACCCCCCACAGGCCCGAAAAGCCCGCGTAAACCAGCACCAGGGCGCTTACCCCCACCACGCTGAGCAGCTTGAGGCTTTCCCCCGGCTCAATGCCAACGGACTGCCACAGCCCTAGGGCGTCGATCACCTTAACCATGGCCAGCATGGCGTAGCCAATGCCAATGCAGTTGATCGGCACCGCAAACAAGAAGGCCTTAATGCCCCGCAGCCAGGCCGCCGTCGCCCCGCCGTAGCGCAGCTCAGTGAGTTCGGCATCGGTGATGATTTCAGAGCGCCGCCACAGCCGCGCAAACACATAGATCATCACCACGTGGGCAATACCAAAGCTCCACCATTCCCAGTTGCCGGCAATGCCGCGAGTGCCCACCACCCCGGCAACATACAGCGGCGTGTCAATGGAAAAGGTGGTGGCCGCCATGCTGGTGCCCGCCAGCCACCAGGGCAGCGATCGCCCCGACACAAAAAAATCCACCAGCCCGCCCGAGGCGCGACGCGACAGATATAGTCCCAAGGCCAGGGTAAAGGCCAGATAGACCACCACAATGGCCCAGTCAATCCAAATCACAGCGGCTACCGGCAACGACGATGCTATCTTGCCACAATCCCCTGGCCAGACCGCTATTTTTAGGCGAGTCACGCTCAGCCAGCAGGGCGTCAGTCTGAAGGGTAGGCATTGGTCTATGGAAGAAAAACCCCTGGCCATAGCGACAGCCGTTGGCCGGCAAAAACTCCAGCTGCTTCTCGGTTTCAATGCCCTCGGCAATGGGGCCGAAGTTCCTAAAAACTTTAGACATCGCCATTGCAACCCCCAAAAGCTGACCTATTATTAGCTCCAGGGGCGCGGGTGGGTATGCTGACAGAAACAAATACTGACCTGCTAATTTGCAAACACCGTCGGTGGAGGGGAAGCCATGAAATTGCGTTATTCACTATTGCTGGGCCTGGGGTTGGTGATCGGGGCCATGCCAGAGGGCTACGCTCAAACCTCCCCGCCTGAGGCTGAGATCATTGAACCTGAGCTGCCCGAGGCCGAGCTGCCTGCCGCAGAGGCCGCCGCAGAGACTGAAGATCCGGGTTTGTCTGCCATTGCTGCCTACAACCTGGGGGTGGAGCGCTACAACAGCGGCGACTACACCGCCGCCCTCGAAGCCTTTGACCTGGCCCTAGAAAAAGATCCTGGCCTCGCCAATGCCTACCTTTACCGAGGTCTAATCTACGCCGACCAGGCAGACTACGCCCTGGCCCTGGCCGACCTCAACCAGGCCATTAGCCTAGACCCTGCAAACGCTAGCGCCCGCTTTGCCCGAGGCAGCGTCTACTACCGCCAGGGCGACACCAGCCAGGCCCAGGCAGACTTTAACGCCGCCCTAGAGATCAACCCTGATGCCGTGGGAGCCTATCTCTATCGGGGCTTGATTGACAGCCAGTCAGGTCGCCACGACCTGGCCATCGAAGATTTCTCTACCGCCATCGAGCTTAACCCCAGCAACCCATCGGCCTACCTACTGCGAGGCTACTCCCTAGAGCGGGTCAACAACTATAGCGGTGCCGTCGCGGACTTTAGCCGCGCCATTGAGCTCAATGGGGATCTTCCCAGGGCCTATTTGGGGCGGGGCGTGGCCTACTATCACCTGGGCCTGTTCGACGCCGCTCTTAGCGACCTCAACGAGGCCGTGAGCCGCGATTCAACCCTCTCCACGGCCTATCTCAACCGCAGCCACGTTTATTTTCGCCAAGGCCGACCTAACCGCGCTGTGCAAGACCTCGATCGCGCGATTGAGCTCAGCCCCGACTCGACCGAAGCCTACATGAGCCGAGGCACCATTCGAGCCAGCCAGGGCAATTTACAGGGGGCCGACCAAGACTTTGCTCGGGTGCTACAGCTCAACCCCGATTCAGCCACCGCCTACAAATATAAGGGCGATGCCCTGCTGACGGCGGGCAACCCCCTAGCGGCCATTGCTGACTATGGCGAAGCGATCTTCATTGACCCCAGCTATGCCGAGGCCTACCAGGCCAGGGGCAACGCCCGCAGGGCCACGGGCGATGTGTTTGGCGCCATTGACGACTATAGCCAGGCCCTGGCGGTGCGCCCCACCTACCTAGAGGCTTTTTCCGCCAGAGGCGCGGCCTACCTACAGGTCAACCAGTCTCAAAATGCCTACCAAGACCTGACCCAGGCAATTTCGAGTGCACCTAACACCAGCAATCCCGAGCTGTTCTACAACCGAGGCTTAGTCCGCGCTCGCCTAGGAGATGATGCCGGTGCCCGCCGCGACTTTGAGCAGGCAGCCCAGCTCTACCTCCAACAGGGCGAGGCCGGGGGGTATCGGCAGACGCTCAACCAGATGAGTCAGCTGTAGTGTGAGGCAGTGAGATAGGGTGAGGCAGTGAGAGGGTTTGAATATTCACCCGCTGAAGGTTCAGCTGATTGAATGTCCACTTCCTCACCGACCCACCTACTCAGCCCCCCATGCACCACGCCTGGCGCAGCCTCCGGATTCTGTTTTTAGCCCTCATGCTGGGCTGCCTGCTGCTGCTGGCCCTAGCCCAGCCAGCCCTGGCTTCGGTGCACACGTACCATGAGCAGCCCGGGCAAACCACCTACCGATCTCGCCAGAGTCTGCGCGATCAGACCGACTTGGCTTGGCAGGCGACGGTGTTTAAGCGCTACACCAGCGGCGTTTTTCAGGGCACCTACCTGCGCCTGGTGGGGTTTCCGGGGCAGGCGGCCATTGCTGCTGAGACCGACCTGACTATTGCCACCGGCACGGCCGCTCAATGGCAGGCACCGCCACAGCTTGACCCACAAACCCAGGCGCTACCTGAAGGCGTTGCCCAATACAGCCTAGATACGCTGCTGGCAGGTCTGCAAAGCCCGATGCCGCTGACGTTGTTGGTGCCTCTGCGGGGCGGCGGCACGGCGCGACTGGTGGCAGCCCCCTACGTGGTGGCAGAATGGCTAGAAATCTACGCTATGGCAGAGGGGGCGGGGCTGGAGTAGGGCGCGATCGCAAAATCAACCCCATTCCTTAAATGCTTTGAGCCAATGGCCGTCAAGGGGCCATCAACACCAAGGGCGTTGAGCATCAGCCCTGGTTGATTAAAAAAGGTGTTTAAAGAATAAAAAGCCAGGTAGGGCGCTATCACTGAGGAGGAGCGAACCCCCACAATGTCCTGTGGCCCTACCCGGTCTTAGCTTTGGAGCACACGCGAGTCTACAGGATGAATTCATAATCGTTCATAGACCGGCATGTGCCAATACATGAAAGTTCTGAAAAGTTCAGGATCTTGTTCAGGTGATGGAAAAACCCCTGAATTTTGGTCGATCTATATTCCTGGCGCACCATCGCTGATATTTTGTGGCGAATAACTTGGGATCGAATATTGCGAAAAACTAAGTAACGCTACAGTACGTACCAATCCGCTAGGGGGCTGGGCTGGGCCACCAATCCATCGGGTTAGGATAATTCCACCAATTTTATTTCTGCCAGCCCATGCTCGTGATCTGCTTGATTTTTGTCGTTGGTCTCACCCCCGCCATCATTTCTGCTTGGCTAAGCGCTCGGGCCGACCGCAACGAAAAATGCGGTCAGCCCGCAGGGGCACCCACGGCCCTGGGGCAGAGCATGCTTAAACTGCTCGATAGCAACAGCGACATGCACTATGTCGATGGCATGGGCTACATGATTGGCGACATCACCTGCGATCTAAATGCGCGATCGCCCTATCTGCGCTGTGCCATGAACCCCATGGGGCCCTGCGACGGCTGCACCGCCTACGCCCCCAAAGTATTTGATCGGCAATTTTAGGGCCATTCGTTCAGCACCCGACCAGTGGGCAACCGCCACCTAACGAGGCACCTGGGAAGTTATCCAGGTGCCTTGCTGCTTAAAGCCAGCATTGGTGAAGCCAGCATCAGTGCGCCACGATACAATCATTAAAATAATCCTCTACACCCCGACCGGAATACCGGGGTTTGTGGGAGAATGTCAACCATGGACGGTTGATCAACATTTCGCCCCTTTGAGATCAAGAGACTAACGGAGATAGATATGGCGCTTCAACTTGGCGATCAGGTACCTAATTTTACCCAGCAGACTAGCGAAGGTGAAATCGATTTTTACAGCTGGGCTGGCGACAGCTGGGTGGTGCTGTTTTCGCACCCCGCTGACTACACCCCTGTGTGCACTACCGAGCTAGGCAGCGTAGCTAAGCTCAAGCCCGAGTTTGAAAAGCGCAGCGCTAAGGTCATTGCCCTCAGCGTTGACAGCGCCGAGTCGCACCAGGGTTGGATTGGCGACATCAACGAAACCCAGGGCACCACGGTT
>JBBSLR010000043.1:0-11051 GCA_038255045.1 Phormidesmidales cyanobacterium | reverse complement strand
GTCACCCGCAGGGTTTTGCCCGAGGGCATCAGAGGCGTTAGGTTGTGCACCATCAACTCCCTGGCGTAGCGGTAGATCGCCGGAGCATTGCCCTCGGTGATCTGCCGCCCAATGCCCTCGCCGCCGTCAATCTGGATAGCGTCAGGTTGGTCGTCGCTGCCCCAGGCCACCACCGACCACAGCGGCGTGTGGCGGGTGAGGTCGAGATTGTCGCCGGGGTCGCTGTGGGTAATCGCCAGCACCGAGCCACCGGGCAAGGTTGCCAGCTGGGCAATGGAAATTTCCGCTGGCTGGGGCGGGTTGAGCAAAGTGAGCGTAACGGCCGGGGGGGCGATCTCCCGCGTCTAGGAGGTATCTCAGGGCAGCGATCGCCCCAGCACAGGCAAACACCGGCAGCGTATAGCCAGAGCGCGGAATAGAAGCTGGAGCATTCGCCATAGGCCAACCGTGCGATAGAATTGAGATATCTGCTCTCAGAATGAGAACCTTTCCAAGGGGTACTTCTGCGTTTACAGGCTAGCCGCTTGCAGGCTAATCAAAGTAGGTTTTGATGGTAAGCGTAGCTGACTGTGGTTTGCGCTTGACCTGGAAAGATCAGCCAAAGCCGTGATTATTTTGCAGGCCCGGAGTTGGAATGGATGAGGTTAATCAAAAAGACCAATGTTATCCAAGATGCTCAGGCTTATCCTGCTGACATTCAGAAACGCGTTTTAGCTTGGTGCAAAGTGGTGAGGCAGGCTGAATGGGCTAGCTTAGACGATATCAGAAAGACCTATGATCGCTCGGTAGACCAAGTTGGAAAATTTTTGGTTTTCAACATCAAGAGCTATCGACTCATTGTAATTTGCAACTTTAAGGCTCAGATTATTTACTACCGTTTCCTGTTGACCCACCAAGAGTACGACAAAGGTAAATGGAGGGGATGATGCTCACCATTGATCGCGAATTCTACGGCGCCCTACTGGCTGCCTATCAACCCCAAGTGATTCAGTCTGAGGCAACTTATAAAGAGGCTTTAGCTGCGTTGGAAACCTTGCTAAGTAAGGGAGAAGAACTTACTGCTGAGGAGTCAGCTGTTGCCACACTGTTGGCAACGCTGCTTGAGGCTTACGAAGATCAGCAGATTGACCAGATGCCTCTAGATGTCGTTTTACCTTGCGAGATGCTATGTCATCTAATGGAAGTAAGAGATCTAAGACAGGCTGATTTAGTACCGCTGGTAGGCTCTAGGGGCTTGGTTTCTGAAATTGTAAATGGTAAGCGAGCGATTAGTAAAACCCAAGCTAAAGTATTGGCGGCATTTTTTCATGTTTCTCCCGCCCTATTTATTTAATCCCATCCCAGATCGGTAGATTTTTGACTTGTTCCAACGTGAGATCCAGATAGGTAACGCTTGCCGATTCTTCACCCTCTACAGGATCTTGGCCAAAGTAGCCGCGATCGCCGTCGTGTTCGTGGGGGCCGCTGGCGATCGGCTGATATTTTCCCGACCGCCGCGCCCGGTTAAAGGGCGACCCCCAGGTCCACCGCCAGCGCGACGGAAAAGGCGCCGACCCCACATTGTCGACCCAGTCGCCGTCGCCGTGGAGGTGGTAGACCTGCTCAGCGGCATCAAACCCCGCTTGGCCGTCAAAGACGCCCCCCACAGAGATCACGGTGATCTCCACCGGCAGCCACTGGTTTAGGTAAGGGGCGGCCCCCAAAGCCACCTGGGCACCGCCGCTAGTGCCCGCCATCACCAGTTGTAAGGGCGGGTTAGCTTCTAGATTGATCGCCGCCGCCGCCGCCATGCGCTCGACGATGGCGGCGGCAGTGCCCCGGTTGTAGGCCTGGCCATAGCGATTGTCTGCCGAGAGCGCCACCCGCCAGAGGTTTCTCGCCTGGAGCACCATGCGGGCTGGGTTGTCATCGCTACCCAGACGTTCGCTAACCTCCCACAGCCAGCGAAAAAAGGGCTGCCCGCCCACATTGTCGCTAGCAGCGGAGTAGGGGAATACATCTCGCACCACCACACAGCTGGGGATAGCGGTCTCCATGGCATCTAAGAAGGCGGCTTCGCCGTCGGCCAGCGCCTCGTTTGACACGTCGCCCACGCCGGTTAAAAACACCAGATAGCAGGCAGGGCCTTGGCCTTGGGCGACGGCATCATCGGGCAGATCGGGCCGCTCGGTGGCCAGGCCGTTGCCATCCTGCAACCACCACGACAGGGTACTGATGGGGGCGATCGTCCCCCAGGCCAAAAAGAATAGCCCCAGGGCGGTGAGCAGTTTACTGGTATCTCCCGCTGCTCGCGTGGCCAGGTTTGAGAAGAGAGATTTCATGGTTGACCGCCCCAGGGGTAGACTGAGCCAGGTGATTAAGACGACATCGCATGGGTCAGCGGCATTCTATCAGGTGGTTGAGGCAGGTTTTGCTAGATGCCCTCACCCTCAACCAAGATTTCTATGAGCACAGCCATCGCTACCCCGCCGCTCAGGGCTATGCCCAGGGCCTTGTGGCGCTGGCGGCCGTCTCCCACGGGCTGGGCAGCGGCCTGATTTTGCTGCTCTACCAGCCCTCGCTGCTTCAGCTCGGGCTGGGGGTGCTGATCAACATCGCCAGCGTGATCGCCGGCTACTACCTGTGGACCTACGCCATCTGGAAGCTCGATACCTACGTTGCTCCGCCCGTGCCCCCCTACCGAGAACTGCTGATTCCGGTGGGGTTTGCCTACACGCCCCAGGTGCTCAACCTGCTGACGGTGATACCGCTGTTTGGCCGACCGATTACCCTGGCGCTGGCGGGGTGGACGCTGCTGGGGGCGATCGCCGCCGTGCGCGCGGGGTTAAATATTGGCCTGGCCAAAGCCGCGCTGCTGGCCGGGGTGGGCTTTACCCTGGTGCAGGTGGCGATTGGCCTGGTGGAGTCGGGGGTGCAAAACTGGGTGGCGGCTTAACCAGGCAGAGAAACCGGGTTTCTGGGCTGCGATCGCCCACTGACCTGGGATGCACCAAAAGAAACCCGGTTTCGGCTGCTTTATCCTTCGCCAGTAATCGATAACGCATCGACCCAGATGCGGGGACAGAGGCCGCCGGGGGTAATTTCTGCCTCACGCTCGACATGGACGATCGCCTTCAGCAAGTCTCTAAAATCTCCCGCTACGGTGGCCGACTCAATGCTGGTGCGATCGCCCTGGTTCACCAGCCAGCCGTCAAAGGGCAGCGAGAACGAACCCTGAAGCGCATTCACCCCGGCGTGCAGCGCCTGCACATCGTCAATCAAGATCACGTTCTCAGCCTGCTCTAGGGAAAACTCACCGCTGGCCTCGGCCCCCGGCAGCACCTCGTAATAGCTGGGGCTAATCGAGATCTTGGCCCCAATGCTGGCGTGGCCCGTAGGCTTGGCCCCCAGGCGCTTCGCCGTGCCGGCGCTGTGGAGAAACTGGGTGAGCACGCCTTTTTCAATAATCGGCACCCGGCGGGTGGGGGTGCCCTCGCCGTCAAAGGTTTCGGCGCTGACGTTTTCGGGGTGCAGGGCATCGTCGTAGACCGACAGCCGGGTTGACGCCACCACCGTACCGAGCGACTCCACCGTCGACAGACTGCGGTTATCGAGCACGCTTTGGGCGTTGTACATATTTGAGAAGGCCCCCAGCAGGCTCAAAAACGCCTCTCCCGAAAACACCACCCGATACTTGCCCGAGGCCACCTTGTTGTAGTCGAGATGGCTAATGGTTGTTTCGGTGGCTTCTTTCAGGCAGCCCTCGATATCTAACAGCGGCAGCCCTCGATTTACCCGCATAGCCCCGGCAGAGCGAGGTTTGCGGCCTTCCTGCTCGGTCTTGCTGTAGAGGTAGAGCGAGGTGTAGGAGCGGGCCTCCTGGCGCAGGGCGCCAGCGCTGTTGAGGTAAAACCGGTCAATGCTGCGCTGGGCCAGACCGTTGTAGGGCACGCTGGCGATCGCCGGATGCGCCTCCAGCAGCTGCTTCTCCGCCGCCACCAGGGTGCTGATCAAGTCGCCCACCGGGGCCGCTGGCACCGTCTCCACCGCCACATCGGCGGTGGGGGCCACCGCCTCTGGGCTAAAGTCAGGGATGTTGTCGCTGACTCCGAAGGCGCTGGCCTCCTGAGCCGTTTTCAGCGCCAGATCCATCCCCAGGGGGTCGACATCGCTGGTGGAGGTCACCCCTACCTTGCCGTCGGGGTTCCACACCCGCACGATCACGCTGGAGCGGTTTGAGGCCTTGACCTGCTTGGGGTCGCCCTTATCGACCTGCACGCTGGTCTCATCTACAGAAGACCCATACAGGTCGTATTTAGAAATGCCGAGCTGCTTGGCGCTCGACTCGGCGTAGGCGGCGATGTCTTGAATAGAGGGCATGGGGGGAGTGAGTGGGTAGAGAGCTAAGCTAAATCGGGAACGGCTATAGACGAATGTCACTTGTCACTGAATTAAGGCTGGTGGGCAGTGCCCACCCTTGTATCTTTATAGGTGTGTGGCAGACTAAGGCTTCTGGCGATCTGCGAGGGTTAATGGGAGCTTATCTCAGTGCCATTACATAACAGTCACCTTCATATTTTAGGCCAAGCTAGATAGGTCAGCGGAGACAGGGCGACCAGCCTGGGATGCCTGAGTGGGTCTCAAAAAACCTGTCGGCAGTGAGGCCGCTGGTTCTGGCAGGCTCTCCTCGGTCAATGTGTAGCTCACGTAACAGTTTGGTGAGTGCTGCTCCAGGAAATTACAGCATTTGTTAACGGCATCGCCCCAAGATTAAGGTGAGAATAAGCGATAGCTGCTAGCCAAACCCTAAAAGCTATCAGTAAACTAGGATACAGAATCTAAAGATTCTTGTCTGGCTTATTTGACATAATTGTCATGGGCAGCTCCTCGTCGTTACTGGGTTTTAGGCATGCTTCAGTCCCTCCATTACTCTATTGACATCATCCGTGACGAAGCTCGACAGCTGATTCAAAAGGGTGTTGTCAGCCGTCAGCAGCCCATCTACACGCTCTGCCGCCATATACCTGCCCGGGAGTGGGCCTTGGTAGAAGGTGAGTTAGAGGCATCGGGGTTTTTGCTGCGCGATCGCGTCGGCGACCTGATGGGCCGCGAAGACTGGGAAAATGACTAGGCATTTGGCCTGAGATCAGCCTTACCCAGGTTCAGCAGTGCAGTTCTGACTGCGGGACAGCTACAGCTCCCAAGCTGGACTTGGTATCTCCGGTAAGCGATTTGGCCTAATGGTTTTCAATTATCCAAACAAACTGAGCTGGGCTGAGGAATCATCTTCCTCGGCCCTTTGTTTTTCGGCGATGTCCCACAGCAGCTCGGGCAGATCGGCCCCGGCCTGCTGCAGCCGGTGGTAGATCTCGCGGGCGATCGCGGGCGACTTGGCCTCCTGGGGGCAGTGGGCGAAGAAATACACATCGGTGCCCGCCGTCAACCACGGTTGCAGCCGAGGCACCCATTCATCAAAATAGGGCTGGTTGTAGGCCAGGTCAGGGTGGCTGATGTAGCGAATGATCGTGAAGGCCGCCGTCACCTCAGGCTGCAGGGGCAGCCTGGGCTTTTTGCGCTCTGAGCCGATCTGGGGGTCGTCGTCGGGGGTGTTAATGCAGTCGTAGATCGGGCGGGTGTCGAGCAGCACTCGGCCTACGCCCAGGCTGGTGAGCATCTGGTTGAGGCGGGCGGCCTGGGGTTCGGCAAACCAGCCCAGGTGGCGCACTTCTACCGCAATGGGGTGCTGCTGCCGGGGCCAGCGGGCGAGAAATTCTCGCAGGTCGCCGATCTGCTCGGGGCTGTAGGTGGGCGGCAGCTGAATGAACAGTGGCCCCAGGTTTTCACCCAGGGGCGTCAGGGTTTGCAGAAACCGGTGGGCGTCTTCGATAAACGGCACCAGTTTGCCCTGGTGAGAAAAGGCCCGGGGCAGCTTGGGGCAAAAGCGAAACCCGGTTGGCATGGTGGCGGCCCAGCGATCAATGGTTTTGGCGTCGGGCATGGAGTAGAAGGTGGTGTTGCCCTCGACGGTGGTCATGCGATCGCAGTACAGCCGCAAAAAATCTCCCGCCCTGCTGCCTTTGGGGTAAAACTCCCCCACCCAGTCTTTAAACGCCCACACCGCGCACCCGGTAAAGTAAGCTCCCGCCATGCACCCTCAGCCCCACTAAACAACAGACCCATTCACCCTAAACGTTTATTAAGTCTCGGTTAACTCACCCTAAAACGCGTTTACCTGAAAGGGACGCCCTATCTAACTATCCTATGGACTTTGAATCTCTTCTGGAAGCCCTGAATCCAGATGCTATGCGGGTGGAGCCTGGCACCAAGGCCAACCTCGCCACCTTTGACCCCGACTTTACCGGCGATTTTCAAAAAAAGAAAGCCAAAAAACTGCTGAAGAAAACCGTCAAACAGATGGCCCGCCACCAGGACGTGCTCTACGCCCAAAATACCTCCGCCCTGCTGCTGATCTTTCAGGCGATGGATGCGGCGGGCAAAGACAGCACCATCAAAAATGTGCTGTCGGGCATCAACCCCCAGGGGTGCCATGTGGTGAGCTTTAAGCAGCCCTCCAGCGAAGAACTTGACCACGACTACCTGTGGCGAGCCAGCAAAGCCCTGCCCGAGCGGGGCAAGCTTGGCGTCTTCAACCGCTCCTACTACGAAGAGGTGCTGATCGTGCGGGTGCATCCGGCCATCCTCGATCACCAGCAGCTGCCCGCCAGCGTCAGGGGTGAACACATCTGGAAGCAGCGGTTTGAAGACATCAACAACTTTGAAAAATACCTGACCCACAACGGCATTGTGGTGATGAAGTTCTTTCTCAATGTGTCAAAGGAAGAGCAGAAACAACGCTTTCTGGATCGGATTGATCGCCCTGAGAAAAACTGGAAATTTTCGGTCGCCGATGCCGAAGAGCGGGGCCACTGGAACGACTACCGGATCGCCTACGAAGCCGCCCTCACCCACACCAGCACCGACTGGGCACCCTGGCACGTCATTCCGGCCGACCACAAGTGGTTTACCCGCCTGGCGGTGGCCAGTCTGATCGAACAAAAGCTGGCATCGCTAGACCTCACCTACCCTGCGCTGGAGGACAACCATTTAGAGCGGCTGCAGGAGGCGCGGGTGATGTTGGAGAGTGAGTGAAGAGATGTGGGTGAGTGAGTGTTCACCTACCCACCTACCCACCCCCTCTCCAACCTCGCGGCTACTCGAAACAACTTCGCCTCTTGGTACGGTGCCGCGATCAGCTGAATGCCGACGGGAAGATTTCCTGGACGATGGCTGGGGACAGACAGCACGGGCAGGCCAATAAACGAGAGCGGCTGAGTATAGAAGCCCAGGTGGGGGCGCAGGGGGTAGGTAAGGCCATCGATTTCGAGCGTTGTCTGGTCGAGGGGTGGGGCGACGCAGGGGGTAGTGGGGGCAATCAGCACGTCGTAGTGCTGGAAAATTTCGCGGACGCGATCGCGGTACCACCGCCGCAGTCTTTGGGCCTGCACATACCAGGCGGCGGGGAGCATGGCTCCGGCCAAAAAGCGATCGCGGGTGGCCGGGTCAAAGGCCATCGGGTGTTGCCGCAGGCGTTCTAAATGCAGCTGGCTACCCTCGCAGGCGGTGATGATATAGGCGGCGGCCCTGGCCCGGTGGGTTTCGGGAAATTCCACTATGTCCGAAACCGCTAGGGTCTGGAGGACTTCGGCTAAAACATCGCGCACCAGCGGCTCCATGCCGCGCTCGAAGTGGCCGCCCAGCTGGGCAATCCGCAGGCCACCCGTGCCCTGGGTGAGGGCTGGGGTGACGGGGGCTGGGGGCCGTTGGGTACAGACGGGGTCGATTGGGTCTGGCCCCTGCATGGCATCGTAGGCGGCGGCGAGCAGGGGGAGCGATCGCGCCAGCGGCCCCACGTGATCTAAGCTGCTGGAAAACAAAAATGCCCCCGCCCGCGACAGCCTGCCGTAGGTGGGCTTGAGACCATACACCCCACACAGCGAGGCGGGCACGCGGATCGACCCGTTGGTGTCAGACCCGAGGGCAAAGGGCACCAGGCCCGCCGCCACCGCCGCCGCCGAGCCGCCCGAGGAGCCGCCCGCCATGCGGGTTAGGTCGTGGGGGTTGGGGGTGGTGCCAAAGTGGGCGTTGATGGTGACAAAGCCGTAGGCGTACTCATCCATATTCAGGGCGCCTACCAGCACCGCTCCGGCCTGCTGAAGGCGAGTGATGACCGTGGCATTTTGCGCGGCGGGGGGATTGCCCTGGTTGAGCTTAGCCCCCGCTATCGTGGTCAGCCCCTGGATGTCGAACAGGTTTTTGACGGCGAAGGGCACCCCCGCCAGGGGGCCGGGGTCTTGGCCAGCGGCGATCGCCTCGTCGATGGCTTGGGCCTGCGATCGCGCCCGCTCCGCCGTCACCGCCGTAAAGCAGTTGAGCGCCGGATCTCGGGCTTCAATATCGGCCAGTGTGGCCGCCAGCCCTGCCGAGGCTGAAAGCGTTCCCGCTTTAACGGCAGCGGCTAGAGCCATGGCGGTTTGAAATTCGGTCATGGTTCGAAGGTGGCGGCGCTTTCTACGGTGTCGGGCAGGGGGAAGGTGATCACGGGCTGGGCGATCGCAAAAATGTGCTCTACATTGGCCACCACCCCCGGCTTGATGCGATCGGGAATAGTCAGCTCTAGGGCCGTCGCCATCGCCTCCACGTAGGCCGCCAGATCCACGGGCTTAGACAAGTTCTCATCCATCGGGCCAACCTTCATATCGCAGAGTACATTATCGCTGGTGCAGCCGCTGGCGCTAGTCTTCAGCACCGCCGGGGGTCAATCTTGCCTGCGGCTGCCCAGGCGAGGGCGCTTCGGCTTGGGGACGGGAGACTCTAGCCCCAGGTAGTCTGACAGCCAAAACACAGCGAGGTAAAACGGCCCGGTATCGAGCAGCGCCGCCACCAGCTTAAACACATAGCCATAGCCAATAAAACGAATCAGCTGGGGCCAGAGTTCTTGCCCGGCTTCAATGGGCAGTGCCCCGGCCAAAAAGTGGGTGATTAGCACCACGGCGATGGTATCGACCAGCTGGCTGATCAGGGTAGAGCCGTTGTTGCGCAGCCACAGGTGCTTGCCGTTGGTGAGCTCTTTCCAAAAGTGAAACAGGTAGACATCGACAAACTGGGCCACCATGTAGGCGATCATCGAGGCGGCTACGGCCCCAAAGGTAAGGTTGCGAATTTCAAAAAACACCGGCAGTCGCCCGGCGGCGTCGCGCACCAGCTCGCCCGTGGCCGGGTCGATGGTCTCAAACCCCGGCAGCAGCCCCCCCAGCCACACAATAAACAGCACCCAGGCGTTGAGCAGCAGCCCCACCCACACCAACTGGTTGGCCCGCTGCTGGCCGTAGAGTTCTGAGATCAGGTCGGTGCAGAGAAAGGTCAGCGGATAGGGCAGCACCCCCACGGCCACGGTGACGGCAAAATCGCCCCAGACAAACACATTCACAAAGCGGCTGATGCTGAGAATGTTGAGCATGCCCAGGGTGCCGAGAAACAGCCCCGACAGCACCAAAAACACGATTTCGCGGCGGTTTTGCAGATGCTCAGGCAGGGGGCCATAGACCGCCGTAGTCGCTGCAGGCTCTGTTGTCATCGGTGATTTTTCTCTCTGCGGAAAGAATAACCAAATTTACCCCAGCTTACCAAGGGAGTCGGGGGCACGGCAGTCTCAGAATATTCCATCTAATCAAGCCATAGCCATAGTCATGTTGGTGAGAACATCAAGAAACCCTTACAACGTTCGACGCTCAGCTGGGCAATGACTCACCCAGACTGGCCCCAGCTATGGCCTGAGCGAAAACAATCTACCCAAAGGATTCTCCGATTTGCAGGCGACTGCCGTTGGCAAAATCGGCTCCGGCCTGGGCCTGCTTGCCGCTGGGCTTGACCTGGCGCAGCAGCAGCAGCCCGTTGCCCGTTTGCACCAGAGGGCCGTGGCCCTTGAGCAATCCCACCAGGGTGCCAGGGCTGGCTGGGCTGGCTGGGCTGGCGATCGCCGCTTGCAGTGCGGCTAGCTCTGGCGGCAGTGCTGGCCAATGGGGTGCGCCCAGGGGGGCGGTGGCCATCACCTTTAGGGGCTGGCCGCGAAAAGCGGTGACGCAGCTGGGGTAAAAGCCGCGCACTTGGTTGTGGAGGGCGATCGCAGATTGCCCCCAGTCCAGCCCAAAATCTTCTTTTTGAATCGGCGGCGCGTAGGTGGCCAACGCGTCATCCTGGGGTTCGGGGCTGAGCGTCCCGGCCCGTAGCCCTTGCAGGGTCTCCACCAGCAGGTCAGCGCACTGCTGAGATAGCGCTGCTGCCACCTCATCAGCGTTATCCATCAGGCCAATGGGGAGTCGTGATGTGAGCAGCATATCGCCCGTATCCATGCCCAGATTCATCTGCATGGTGGTCATGCCGGTCACGGTTTCGCCGTTGACAATGCCCCACTGAATGGGGGCCGCCCCCCGGTAGGCGGGCAGCAGCGACCCGTGGCCGTTGATGCAGCCCAGCTGGGGCAGGTCGAGAATGCGCTGGGAAAGGATTTGGCCGTAGGCCACCACCACAAAGGCATCGGCCCCGAGATGCTCTAGGGTCGTCAGCGTAGCCTCGTCTTTTTTGATCCGGGTCGGCTGGAGCACCGGGCAGCCTGCTTGCGCCGCCACCTGCTTGACGGGCGAGGCATCGACCTGGCTGCCCCGACCCCGGCGGCGATCGGGCTGGGTGACCACGGCGGCAACCTCAAAGCCCGGCTCGGCCAGCAGCAGCCCTAGGCTGGGCACGGCAAACTGGGGCGTACCAAAAAACACAAGGCGCATAGGTTAGGGGTTAATGGTTACGGGTTAATTACCGGGCACAATGCCAATTTCGACTCGCTGGTTGCGCTGCTGGTCGCCGGGAGCAGTGCCCCCGGTGCTGGGTCGGGTTTGACCGTAGCCCACGGACACCCAGCGGGTGCCGCTGCCCTCCAGTTGGGGGGCGAGGTACTGCTCTACCGCCACCGCCTGCTGAAGGGTGATCTGGCTGGCCTGGTCGGGGTCGGCGGCGCCATC
>JBBSLR010000042.1:0-11118 GCA_038255045.1 Phormidesmidales cyanobacterium | reverse complement strand
CAGTTTGTCGCCCGAGGCATGGCCAACCGCGAGATCGCCAACGAGCTACAGGTCAGCCAGCGCACCATTGAGAGCCACGTCA
Source organism: Phormidesmidales cyanobacterium (assembly GCA_038255045.1). Lineage (GTDB taxonomy): Bacteria > Cyanobacteriota > Cyanobacteriia > Phormidesmidales > Phormidesmidaceae > Nodosilinea. The sequence continues at coordinate 11,036 of JBBSLR010000042.1, read as the reverse complement.
GCAACATGCTGGGCAAGACCGGGCTAAATAACCGCACGGAGCTGGCCCGGTGGGCGATCGAAAACAATAAAGCCTAGGGCTTGCACGGAGATTGGGTTCTCCTGTGAGGGAGTAGGTGGGTGGGTGAGTAGATGGGTGTGATGGTGGAATACCTGTCACAATTGGGGTAATGACCTGTTAGTGCCCTGCCCTGTATGACCTCTGCCCCCCTGAACTGGTCGGCCCTAGAAGAGATGGCCGATTTTTCTGTTGACCTGGTAAATGGCCCCACCAGTGCCCAGTCGCGGCTGCGCCTGTTTGGCCAGCCTGAGTCTGCGGTGCGGGTGACGCTCTACCGCGACAACCACGCCTGGTGTCCCTACTGCCAAAAGGTGTGGCTGTGGCTCGAAGAAAAGCAGGTGCCCTACCGGATCGAAAAGGTCACCATGTTTTGCTACGGCGAGAAGGAAACCTGGTACAAGCGCCAGGTGCCCTCGGGGATGCTGCCGGCCCTAGAGCTAGACGGGCGGATGATTACCGAAAGCGACGACATTCTGCTGGCGCTAGAGAATGCCTTTGGCCCCCTGGTGTGGGGCATGAAAGACCCGCAGGTGGTGCCCCTGCGCCAGCTGGAGCGGCGGCTGTTTCGGGCCTGGTGTATGTGGTTGTGCCAGCCCGCGCGATCGGCGGCGATAGACCAGCGCGCCGGAGAGCAGTTTGTGGGCATTGTGCAGCGGGTAGAGCAAACCCTCGCCAGCACCCCTGGCCCCTTCTTTTTGCCGGAGTTTAGCACCGCCGACGTGGTGTTTGTGCCCTACGTGGAGCGCATGAACGCCAGCCTTTACTACTACAAGGGTTACTCGCTGCGCGAGGAGAACCCCCGTCTGGGGGCATGGTTTGACGGGCTGGAGAGCCGCGCCACCTATTGCGGTACCCAGAGCGACTTTCACACCCACGTCCACGACCTGCCGCCGCAGATGGGCGGCTGCTACGAGAATGACCTGCCCCAGACCCGGCGCAATCAGGCCCAGGTAGACCTTGGCCCCTGGCTGGGCCTGCCCGATGTGGCGTATCCAGAGCCGGAGACCTCTCGGGTTGAAGCCCTGGCTCGCATGGTGAAGCATCGAGAGAACATTATCAAGGTCAACCCGGCATCTACCGAGGTGATTGACCCGGCGCTGCGCTGTGCGCTGACTTATTTGATCACGGGGGATGCCTGCAAGCCGCCAGCGGGGAGTGACGTGGGACTGCGGTATTTGCGCGATCGCATTAATGTGCCCCGCGATATGTCGATCTATGCGGCCAAGCGCCTGCGCGAGGCTCTGGAAGCCACTGCGGCTCTGGTCGGCGACGCCCAGCCTGACCCACTGCCAATTCGCCACCGCCGCGACCAAGACCCGGCGAACTTCGCTGCCTAAAATCCAGAATCCCCTCCTCGGAGGGGCAGGGGTGGGTCTACTCAGGATCCCCTCCTCGGAGGGGCAGGGGTGGGTCTGCCAAGCACTTGGCAGAGGGTGGGTGAGTTGCTCCATAGGCGAGATCACCCACCCCGCCCTGCGGGCACCCCTCCGAGGAGGGGACGGTGCATCAGAATCCCCTCCGAGAAGGGGACGACGGCGCAGAATCCCGGCAGGGTGGGGTTGGATTGGAATTAATGGTCTCAAAATGATCGGTATTACTCTGGCGGTGCCGTCGTGGTGGCGCTGCACGGCCCGCTGCATTTCGGTTTCGTAGCAGTAGTTAGAGGCCAAAAAGTGGCGGGTGATCAGCAGCAGAACGATGTCGGCCTTTTCGAGGTTGGTTTTGATCTCGGTGGCCCACTCGGCCCCAGCCTCGATGTCGCGGTCTTGCCAAGTGTTGATTTTGCCTTCACGCTGGAGCAGCTTGAGATGGTAGTTGACCCGCTCATCTTTTAGCCCTTCGTCACGCCGCGAGATGGATGAGGCCCAGGCAGCGCAGAGCCTCACCACCCGAACCACCACGGCCCCCATACAGGCGATCGCCCCCCACCTGGTAGCCCCCGCCGCCAATCGCGCAGCGGTCGGCGTTAGGGTGTCGGCGGGCTAACTGTCAGCAAGCTAACCACAGCCGTATTTTTTCTGCATGGCAATCAGCTAGGGCACCAGATGGTGGCTGATAGCAAAGCGCAGCAGCTCAGAGCGGTTGCTGGTCTCGGTTTTGCGCAGCAGGCTGCTGACGTACTTCTCCACCGTGCGGGGGCTGAGAAACAGGCGATCGCCGATTTGAGAATTCGACAGCCCATCCGACAGCAGCGCCAGCACATCCTGCTCGCGGTTGGTAAAGTCAGCCGCCAGCTCTGACGGGTCAGGCACCCAGGGGGTAATATCGGGAGAGGCATCACTCGTTTGCAGCGCCCGCTGCTGGGCCGTGCTCAGGGCCACCTGCTGAATCCACGCCGACTGGATGAGCTGCGATCGCTCCAGCAAATTTCGCACGATCGCGCCTACTTCCACCAGCTCAACCGGCTTAGATAGATATAGGTCACAGCCCATCTGATAGCCGCGAATGCGATCTTGGGTTTCGTTGTGGGCGGTGAGAAAAATCACCGGTAGCAGCCGAAACGCCGGCAGCTGCCGCACCTTTTGCACCAGGCTGTAGCCGTCTAGACCCGGCATGCCCACGTCGGTAATAATCAGCTGAGGCTGGTGACTAAACACCTGCTGTAGGGCCATTTCGCCATGGCTCGCCATCAGCACCGAGTAGCCCTCCAGCTCCAAATAATCGCCCAGCGACAGGCGAGTGCCCTCGTCGTCGTCGGCAATGAGAATGGTGAGCGGCATGGCGTTCTACCAGAGTAAAGCTGTTGGCGGGCAAGCGATCATGACCTACACCTACGATGGGGCCAGCGGTTAGGTCATTCTTGCTCTCTTAGCCTAAACGAGAAACTAGGGGGCTGGGTTTATTTGTTGCCGAAGTTAAACCCTGTCAAAGCGTCTACTCCGGCAGGGTTCACAACTCTTTATTCTTTCTCGTACTCCAGGGGGTTATCCGAGGCGATAGCCAAAGCCGCGCACGGTTTTGAGGTAGTGGGGGTGGCTGGGGTCAATCTCCAGCTTTTCGCGAATCCAGCGAATATGTACATCTACGGTTTTGTTGTCGCCCATAAAGTCGTGGCCCCACACCTGATCGATGATCTGGTCGCGCGACCACACCCGCCGGGGCTGTCCCATAAACAGCTCTAGAATGCGAAACTCTTTAGGTGAGAGGTTAATCTCCTCACCCTTGAGATACACCCGGCATTCTTGAGGATGCAGGGTAATGTCTTCAAACTGAAGAATATTCTCCTTTTCGACCTTGCCCTTGCCCTGCTGACGACGCAGCAGCGCTCGACAGCGCGCCACCAGCTCGCGCATGCCAAAGGGCTTGGTCAGGTAGTCGTCGGCGCCAATCTCTAGACCCACCACCCGGTCGGTCTCGGTGCCCTTGGCGCTCAGCACCAAAATTGGCACGTCAATGCCCTGGTGGCGCAGCAGACGGCAGAGGTCTAGGCCGTTCATGCCGGGCAGCATCAGGTCGAGCACCACCAGGTTTATCTCTGGGCGGTTGGTGCGGCTCGACACCGAGGTGCCGCCCAGCATATCGAGAGCGGCCAACCCATCCTCGGCAATGAGAATGTCAAACCCCTCTTCGGCCAGCCCTAGGGCCACCGTTTCTCTAATTAGCTCTTCGTCTTCGACCACTAATACGCGGCCCAGGCCAACCCGCAGATTGGGCTGGGTCTGGGGTGAAAGCTCTAAAGAATCCATAGGAAACGGTTAAAGATTGTTCATGACAATCATATCAGCCCCCAAGGGCAGATCATTGTTATAAAAATTCTAAGATGTTGCGGGCAGCGCGGGAACCCCCACTTTGAGCACAAGTGGTCAAGAACTCATGACTAATGCTTCGAGGGCCTCGGGGTGAGTGGGCAAATCGGCGGTTAAAACAGCACAGCCCGTGGGGGTAATCTGCACATCGTTCTCAATGCGAATGCCGCGCACCTGGCGGAAGTCGTCTAACCGCTCCCAGTTCACCGCGTCGTCGTACTGACCCGACTGCCGGGCCGGGGCGAGAATGGCGGGCACCTGGTAGAAGCCGGGTTCTATGGTCACTACCATATTGGCGGCCAGGGGGCGATCAAGGCGCAAAAATTTGAGGCCAAAGCGATCGCTGCGCACCCGCCCCGGCGCGTACCCCGCCCCATCCCCCAGATCTTCCATATCGTGCACATCTAGCCCCAGCAGGTGCCCCACCCCGTGGGGAAAGAACAGGGCATGGACGTCGCGCTCGACTAAATCGTCGGGGTCGCCCTTGAGCAGACCCAGGTCTACCAACCCCTCCGCCAGGGTGCGGCAGGCCAGCAGGTGCAGGTGGCGATACTCTACCCCCGGCTGGGCGGCGGCGATACAGGCGTCGTGGGCCGCCAGCACCGCGCTGTAAATATCGCGCTGGGCGGGGGTAAAGCGCCCAGCAACTGGCCAGGTGCGGGTAATGTCTGAGGCCCAGCCGCTGGGGGCTTCGGCCCCGACATCGGCCAGCAGCAGGTCGCCGGGGGCCAGGGGATGGTGGTACTGCTCGTTGTGCAGCACCTCGCCGTGGACGGTGACACTGCTGTTGTAGGCGCAGGTCATGCCCGCCGCCATGATCACCTGCTCCATGGCGGCCCGCACCTGGGCCTCGGTGGTGGCCCCAGGGGTGGCGGCCATGCCCGCCCGGTGGGCGGTGACAGAGACCGCCGCCGCTGTTTTGATCTGTTCGATGGCGTGGTCGTCGTGGTACAGACGCAGCGCCACCAGGGCTTCTGCAAGCGCCTGGCTGGGGTGGGGGCCAGATTCAAATTGAGCGGGCAGGGTGGCCGAGTCGCCCAGGTACTGTTCAACCTGCTGGTAGGGGTAAGCGGCATCGGCCCCGATCGCAGCGGCGATCGCCGCTCGACTGGGGGTAGGCCCGTGCCACAGCGCCGCCTCGGGGGAGGTGTCATCGATAAATAGGGTCAGCCGCCCGGCCTCTAGGTGTAGGGCAGCGTTGCTCAGAGGCAGACCCGCAAAGTATAAAAAGTGGCTGTTGGCCCGAAAGGGGTAGACATTGGCCGGAAAGTTGCGAGACACCGCCCGCCCCGACCCCAGCACCACTGGCCCAGGGTAAAGCTCAGCCAGGCGATCGCGGCGTTGCTTTAGCACGTGAGCCAGAGATAATGCCGGGGTCTGAAGAGCCATAGATAATCCCATCCACTAGTCCAACTGTAGGGTTGGCGGTTCACGGTTTGCGGCTCGCGGCAGGCCGTGAACCGTGAACCTGAAACCTAATACCTAAAACCCCAGTAAAAGCTGTCATATTTTTGCCAGCCAGAACTAGGGGCAGCCATCTAAATCTAGCGTTAATGCTGCGGCGCCGCCCGTTAACCCAGATCCCGCCGCCATCTTCTAGAATAGGGCTACCCAATTAAATAATTTTTTGTATATCTCCCGCCTCAAATCTAGTTCAAATGCACTAATATTGGATCTATAACGGCCAGCCTAATTCCAGGTGCAGCGCTATGGCTTCCTTAACGATTCGGCCAGGGTCACGGGTTCGCCTCAAGGGTCAAGACGACCATGTGCCCGACTTTGTAGTAGTGCGGTGCGAGCGCGATCGCTGCTGGATTCGCCAGCACGACTGGGCACCCAACACCGAAATCAACGTCAGCTTCAAGCAGCTCTTTGTGCCCGCCGAGGCTGGGTCAACTCTGCCCCTTGCCCTGGCTGAACAGGTCAAGGCCTCGGGGCTATTGGCCACCCACGGTGATCATCGTGCCGGCGATAACGTAGTCTATTTAGACGCCTACCGCCGCCGCCAGAGTCGTCGCTAGGGCCGCTACCGCCTGGCGCACTTAAATCGTCCGGCGCGATTAAAACGATACATTCCTCGCGCACCGCTCCGCCGCCCAGGTGTTACGATGCAACTCTGTCGGTTTCAGCGGGGATCAGCCGCTGAAGGAAAGGGGGAAAGCGCAGCGCAAATCTGCCACTGTCCCGCAGCTGTGAGCCAGTTTTAGATTGCCGAGTTTAGATTTTGGCTACCCATGCTGCCAAAATCTAAACTCCAAAATCCAAAATTGTGTCAGTCAGAATGCCCGCCGATGGATGCCCACCCTCATATCCATCTGCGAGGTACAGATGACTAATAGTCTTTGGTTTGCCCTGGAGCGCTGGCGCTCTGGGCTGCATGTTTCGGCTGTTTTTAGTCGCGCAGGGTAATGGCCATGCGCGTACCCGATACAGTTTGGCAGGGCTGCTTTGGCGACTGGCAGCCCCTGTTTATTCGCGAATACTGGCTGCTCCTGGGCCACCTGGCCTGGCAGGGTTTTTTGCGCCACGGCCCCGGCATGGTGGTCTGCGAGATCCACGGTGTCACCGCTGCGGTGGACTGGAGCTGCACAGCGGTGCCCTACACCGCCCGCTTTGTGCCCCAGGCCGAGTTGGCGACCTGCTGGCAAGATCTGAGCCTAGCCGCCGATCAGCGCCCAGCGGTAGAAAACGCCGTCGCCACCTACGACCCAGCCCAGGACGTCATGCTGCTTTTGCTAGGCGACTCTCAGCCCTACATCTCCTGTTTGAAGGGCTGGGCGGTGCCGCCGCCGGAGTGCTCTCGCCAAATGGGCGATCGCAGCGCCGAGTTTGCCCTCCCGCCCACAGCTTAAATCCTTCGGTTTCGCCTGCCCTCCTCAAAGCACAGATCGCTGGCGAAACCTGTTCACCTATAGATTTAACCCCAATGACCCAACCCGCCACGCTATTTGTCTGCGCCCTGTGCAAATTTCCCAGCCCGGCTCCGGGGGCGGGCGACACCACCGGGGGGCAGCACCTGATCGACCAGCTAGCCGAACGCCTGGCTGCTGACCAGGGCGAAATCACAATTCAGCCCGTGCGCTGTATGGCCGCCTGCGATCGCGCCTGCAACGCCGCCCTCACTGCCCCCGGCAAACTCACCTTTATCTTTAACGGGCTCTCGCCCCAAGCGGCGGCCCCCGACCTGGCAGAGTTTTGTCGCCAGTACGCTGAGGCGACGGGGGGTAAGGTGCCCTACGGGCTGCGATCGCCCGCCATCAAGCAGGCTACGGCTTACGTGCTGCCGCCCCTAGTAGAAGCCCACAGCCCCACTGTCCGGGCCTGATAACTACCCACCCACAATCTCAAACTCCAGCCCAAACTCCCTCGCCAGATTGCAGGTCTGGTGATCGGTAATATTCGTATCGCTCAGCTCCAGGTTGTAGAAGTTGATGCTGGGGTGCGTGAAGTATGGCCCCGCGTGCCAGGTGCCCACCTCCAGCTTGATAAAGCAGTTGCCGGGGATATGAAAGGCGCGAATCTCCTGAGGATCGGGCTGCTCTGCCGCTCCCGGCGAGGCCACCGCCATGAACCAGTCTTTGCCCTCCAGCGCCCCCAGGCACTGGGTGCAGCGCTGGTGCCGGGTGATGGTGCGAAACCGGGTGCCCTTGGCCTCCAGCGTCATGATGTAAAAGCGGGGAACGCCGCCATCGAGCTGGAGCTGGGCATCATCGGGGCCAAAGACAGCATCGTCGGCGCTGGGAAAAATCACCTGCCCGCAAGGGGCAAAGGCTTCTGGGGTAATAGGTTGTGCCGTGAGTTGTTGAAGGGTGAGAGATACAGCCATAGGGATTCTTACAACACCTCGAAAAATTTAAGATTACCCCAGCCTTATTGGTAAGCTGAAGGTTTGTTTCTTCATTTGCAGAGTTGGGGCAGTAAGGCATGGATAACAAGTTGATGCTGATGATTCCGGGGCCGACCCCGGTGCCAGAGCAGGTGCTGCTGGCCATGGCCAAGCACCCCATGGGCCACCGCAGCGGCGAGTTTAGCGCCCTCATGGCCGAGGTGACCGAAAACCTCAAGTGGCTGCACCAAACCCAAAACGACGTGCTGGTGCTGGCGGCCAGCGGCACCGGGGCCATGGAAGCGGGCATGATCAACTTTCTCAGCGCGGGCGACAAAGTGCTGGTGGGCAGCAACGGCAAGTTTGGCGAGCGCTGGGGCGAGGTCGCCCGTGCCTACGGCCTAGAGGTGCAAGACATTACCGCCGAGTGGGGCAAACCCCTCAACCCCGACGACATCAAGGCCGCCCTAGAGGCCGACAAAGATAAAGAAATCAAAGCGGTGATTATCACCCACAGCGAGACCTCTACCGGGGTGCTCAACGACCTCGAAACCATCAACCTCTGCGTCAAGGCCCACGGGGCGCTGATCATCGTCGATGCGGTGACCAGCCTGGGGGCTTGCTCTGTACCCGTGGACGAATGGGGTCTAGATGTGGTGGCCTCTGGTTCCCAAAAGGGCTACATGATTCCGCCCGGTTTGGCCTTTGTCAGCGTCAGCGCCAAGGCCTGGAAGGCTTACGAAACCGCCACCCTACCCAAGTTCTATCTCGACCTCAAGCCCTACAGCAAAGGGGCCGCGAAGAATACCACTCCCTTCACGCCGCCTGTTAACCTGTTCTTTGCCCTGCACGCGGCCCTGCAAATGATGCAGAAAGAGGGGCTAGAGGCGATCTTTGCCCGCCACGATCGCCAGAAGCGGGCCACCCGCGCCGCCATGGCCGCCCTCAACCTGCCGCTTTTTGGGGCTGACGACTGCGCCAGCCCGGCGATCACCGCCGTCATGCCCCAGGGAGTCGAGGCTGAGCAAATTCGCTCGGTGATGAAAAAGCAGTTTGACATTGCGCTGGCGGGGGGGCAAGACCACCTCAAGGGCCAGATCTTCCGCATTGGCCACCTGGGCTTTGTGGGCGATCGCGATGTGTTGACCGCCGTGGCTGCGATCGAGGCCACGCTGACCAAGCTCGGCTACGGCCAGTTCAGCCCTGGGGCCGGGGTGAATGCAGCAGGCAAAGTCCTGCTTGCCTAGCGCAACGACAAAGGCCCAGGGGTTATGCAACCCCTGGGCCTTTTGTTGTTAGCCTGCTCCTACTTGCCCATACCCAGCTGCTGCGCCTTCTGGTAGACCTTGCCCTCGGTCAGCAGCGAGGGGGCAATCACCACCTCCACCTGCTGCATTTCCTTCAGGTCTTTGGCCCCCAGGGTGCCCATGCTGGTTTGCAGCGCCCCCAAGAAGTTGTGGGTGCCGTCGTCTAGCCCAGCGGGGCCGCGCAGAATCTGCTCTAGGGTGCCGGTGGTGCCCACCTTGATGCGGGTGCCCCGGGGCAGCACCGGGCTAGGGGTGGCCATGCCCCAGTGGAAGCCGCGCCCCGGCGCTTCGGCGGCGCGGGCAAAGGGCGAGCCGATCATCACGCCGTCGGCACCGCAGGCGATGCACTTGCAGATGTCGCCGCCGGTGACCAGGCCGCCGTCGGCCACAATGGTGACGTAGCGCCCGGTTTCGGCAAAAAAGTCATCGCGGGCGGCGGCGCAGTCGGCCACCGCCGTCGCCTGGGGAATGCCAATGCCCAGCACCCCGCGCGAGGTGCAGGCGGCACCGGGGCCAATGCCCACCATCACAGCGGCGGCTCCGGCCTTCATCAGATTGAGGGCGACCTCGTAGGTGACGCAGTTGCCCAAGATCACCGGCATCGGCATCTCGGTGCAGAAGGCCGCCAGGTCGAGGGGGCTAATATCTGCCGGAGCCAGGTGGGCGGTGGAGACCACCGTAGCCTGCACAAATACCAGGTCGGCCCCAGCCTCGGCCACTGTCTGGCCAAACCGAGCCGCCCCGGCGGGGGTCAGGCTCACGGCGGCCACGCCGCCCCCCGCCTTAATCGCCTGAATGCGCTGGGTGATCAGCTCGGGCTTGACGGGTTCGGCGTAGAGGGTCTGCATCAGCCCGACAAACTCGTCTTTGCCCACCGAGGCAATCTGGTCGAGGATGGGGTCTGGGTTGTCGTAGCGGGTTTGAATGCCCTCTAGGTTGAGCACCCCGATCGCCCCCAGCTCAGACAGCCGAATCGCCATGCCCACGTCTACAACCCCATCCATGGCGCTGGCCAGAATCGGAATCTCACGCTCAATGCCGCCAATCTGCCAACGGGTGTCGGCCAGGCTTGGGTCCAGGGTGCGTGGCCCTGGTACCAGGGCAATCTCATCAATACCGTACGCTCTGCGGACTACTTTGCCGCGACCAAGTTGTATATTCACGTCCCTCTCAAGCCTCTAGGCCAAAATCATTAGGCTAGCCTAGCAAAAAAGAATTCTCGCCGTATAGCCATTGGGCCAAAGCCCCGCTGTCGGTGGGAATGCCATGGCTGGGTGAGATACATAAGTCCAGCTCGGAATCTGGAGTTTTTACCTAGCCCGAATTATTCACGAGAACAGAAGTCGAAGGCTGTCATTCCCGCGCGGGGCGGGAATCTAGTTGAGGGTAGGTTGTTGTAGATTCCCGTTTCTACGGGAGTGACGGGCATTTTCTTAGCGTTATGAATAATGCCGGCTAGGCCGAACTCAACTTCTGGACTTGGATTAGGTTTAAGATTGGGCAGACTTGGCCTAGGCAAACTATTTTAAGCGGGGAAAACCGGTTGTGAATCTGTCGTCGCTGTCGTTTTTGCGCAAAATGCGATCGCCCAATCGCCAGTTTGCGGTGATTGGGCTGGGGCGCTTTGGGCGAGCGGTGTGCGGTACCCTCAACGGCCTGGGCTACGAGGTGCTGGCCGCAGACACCGACGAGCGCCGGGTCAGCCAGGCCCTCACCGACCAGATTGCCGCCCACGCCCTTCAGCTCGACACCACCCAGCCCTCAGCCCTGCGGGAGGCGGGCATTACCGACTTTGACACGGTGATTGTGGCGATCGGTAACTACGTTGAAGAGAGCATTATCACCACCCTCAACCTCAAAGAGGCCGGGGTAAAGAATGTGGTGGCCAAGGCGTCGTCTGAGATCCACGGCAAGCTGCTCGATCGCGTCGGGGCCGACCATGTGGTGTTTCCCGAGCACGAGATGGGCTGCGAACTGGCGCGATCGCTCACCTCCCCCGGCATTCTCGACCGCTTTGAGATCGACCCCAACCACTGCATTGCCGAGATCATCGTGCCCGAGGCCTTTGACCAAAAAACCATCGTTGACCTTGACCTG
>JBBSLR010000041.1:0-11133 GCA_038255045.1 Phormidesmidales cyanobacterium | reverse complement strand
AGCGTGCGCGGCTCTGACCCCGAGGCGGCGCTCTACTGGCTGGCCCGCATGGTCTACGCGGGCGAAGACCCCCGATTTATCATTCGTCGCCTGGTGATTTTGGCCAGCGAAGACATTGGCCTGGGCGACCCCCACGCCGTCACCGTGGTGACTAGCTGCGCCGCCGCCTTCGACCGGGTGGGCCTGCCCGAGGGCCGCTATCCCCTGGCCCAGGCGACTCTGTACCTGGCCACCGCTCCAAAATCGAACAGCACCATGGGCTTTTTTGACGCCCTGGCCGCCGTCGAGCAAGAGCGCGAGGGCGACGTGCCCAACCCCCTGCGCGACGGCAACCGCGACAGCCAGGGCTTTGGCCACGGCCAGGGCTACCTCTATCCCCACTCCTACCGCGAGCACTGGGTGGCCCAGCAGTATCTGCCCAGGGGCTTGCAGGGGCAGGTGTTTTACCAGCCCTCGGGGCAGGGCTACGAGGCCCAGATTCAAACCCAGGTGGCCCAGCGGCGCGAGGCCCAGCTGGCGGCGATGGTCGACGGCGGTGGGGCGCTGCCGGAAGCGCTCACCTACAGCCCCGACGACCCGGCCCGAGATCGCTGGCTCCAGCGCACCCTCAGCCAGGCCGGCGAGCAGCTGGGCGATGTGCGCGATCGCCTCTTTGAGCTAGCCCCGCCCCAGCGCCACCACCGCATTCTCGACCTCAACGCCCGCACCGGCCTGCTCACCTGGGAGGCCCTGCGCCGGGTGCCCGAGGGCAGCGTCTACGCCCGCGTCCACAGCAGTCAAGACCAGGTGGCGCTCGAAGAACAGGCCGCTCAGCTGCCCGACCTGGCCCGCCCGGTGCTGGTGCACGCCGACTTTGAGGCTCTGTCGGCCTATCTGGTCGCCCATACCCCCGGCGTTCGCTTTGAGCGCATCATGGGCCGCAATGCCTTTGGCCAAGTCATCAACCGCGATCGGTTCATCGAAATTGTGCAGCAGTTGCTGGCTCCAGATGGAGTGGTGCTGCTGGCCGAAACTATCCCCCGCCACAGCCAGCGGATTTCGGCCCTGGTGGATGTCACGGGCTTGAGTAAGGCTCTGGTCAAACGCTGGCACCAGGCGGAGGAGGCGATCGCCCACTCCACCACCGACCCCCGCTTTAACTGGCAGGCCGAAACTGTGGAAACCCGCTTTCGCCAGGCGGGCTTCACTGTCCAGATCACGGAAGATGTGCTCCACAGCAACATCTATATTTCCCCAGCGCTGCTGCAACGCTGGTTTGCCGTAGACAGCACGCCCTCTAGCTACCGCGATCAGCTGGCCCCCCACCTGCCGGAGAAAGATCTCACCGCTATTCAGCAACTCTGTCAGCGGCAGTTGCAGGGAAAGACGGTGCAGTGGCGATCGCCCATGGTTTACCTCACCGCCCACGGCAGTCCAGCCTAGCTTGCCCCATGATAAATTCCCCGCCATTAGTTCCTACAAACGCGTTCACTGGGTTCGGCCCCTTGCCAATTGGATAATTCGGATCGCCGATTCGAGTCCCTTAAGACGGCATTTTTACTTGTAGCTATAGGAGGGGAGTCAAGGGTTGACGGCGTTAACCTGCCAGATGGCGTCGGCGTGGTGGCTGTAGAGGGTGCGATTTTGAGGGTCGCCGCGCAGCTCTAGGTGGTCTACCTGGTGGGGGGTGAGGAGTACTAGGCAGAAGTCGTCGGGTGGGTTTTCGTTGATCGCTCTGGGATCAAACGCTGGGTCGACACTGCGCGGCTGGGCCGGGGGGGGCCAGTAAAACTGCTGGCGGGCTTTGTCGGAAAGGGTTTCCCAGGCAGTTTGTCGGGCGAGGGTGAGGGCGACATCGCGATCACCCTCATGCACCAGCTGAATGGGGCCTGCCAGGCGAAACTGCTCGCGGGTGCTGGTGAAGTACCAGCAGGCTTCGGCCCAGGGGTGGGCCGCGATATCAGCCACTTTGGCGCTGCGGTGGTCGGTGATCAGGGTGAGGGTGTTGGTGTCGGGTAGCCAGCCGCGAAACACTACGGTGCGGTTGGCGGGGCGGCCCGCAGGGGTGATGGTGGCAAGCTGAAAGTAGCGGCTGTGGGGCTGGCTGCGATTGCGGTGCAGGGCACGGGCTAGGGGGCTGCGCCAGGGGGCTAGGGCAGCGGCTTGTGACAGAGATGGATCAGAATCAGACATACTGTAACTGGCTTAGTTTGAGGTTGGGAAGCTTCCCGGCCTGTGTCGCGGGCCACTTTAATAGAGCGTTTACCGAGTGAGCTTGCAAGCATGACCGTTGCCATCCTATTGCTGATTGCTGGTGGGGGGCTACTGCTGGTGGGGGCCGAGGCCCTGGTGCGAGGCGCTTCTAAGCTGGCCAGTTTGTTGGGCATTTCGCCGCTGATTATTGGTCTCACCATTGTGGCCTACGGCACTAGCGCGCCGGAGATGGCGGTGAGCGTGCAGTCTAGCCTGGCAGGTCAGGGAGATATTGCCCTGGGCAACGTGATCGGCAGCAATATTTTCAACGTGCTGGTGATTTTGGGTCTGTCATCGCTAGCATCGCCGCTGCCGGTGGCGCAACAGCTGGTGCGGCTGGATGTGCCCATTATGGTAGGTGTTTCAGGGCTGCTGCTGATCTTTTCGGTGGATCGTCTGCTGCAGCCCAGCGACGGCATTATTTTGATTATTGGCGGTGTGGTCTATACGCTGTTTTTGGTCTATCAAAGCCGCCGCGAAACCAATGCCGAGGTGCAATCTGAGTACGAGCGCGAGTACGGCCCTACCGCCATTGGCCGTTGGACCTGGGGGGTTAACCTGGCCTACATTGCAGTGGGGTTGGTGACTCTGGTAACCGGGTCGCGGCTGTTTGTCTCTGGGGCGGTAAGCATTGCCGAGTCGTTGGGGGTGAGTCAGTTGGTGATTGGCCTCACGATCGTGGCGGCGGGTACGTCGTTGCCCGAACTGGCGACGTCGGCGGTCGCTACCTTGCGGGGCGAGGGCGATATTGCCGTGGGCAATGTGGTGGGCAGCAATATCTTTAACATCTTGACGGTACTGGGCGTGACGGCATTGACCTCCGGGCCGGGGGTGGTGATTCCCTACTCGGTGCTGCACTTCGACCTGCCGATCATGGTGGCGGTAGCGCTGGCTTGTCTGCCCATATTTCTGACGGGCAACGTGATCTCTCGCTGGGAGGGTTTGCTGTTTGTGGGCTACTACGTGGCCTATGCCGCCTACCTAATTTTGCGGGCGGCCTCCCACGATGGCCTGGGCCTGTTTAGTCAGGTGATGCTGACGTTTGTAATTCCGCTGACGGCGATTACGCTGCTGGTGGGCATGATTCGGTCTTGGCCGAAAAAGCGGCGATCGCCCGTAGACCCTAAGTGACCGCGAGCCTCTTGTCCCGTCCGCCGGTAGGATGGATAGCACCATCGTCGATATGACCTCAATCTGTACCCATGGCCCTAGCGGTTGATTTTGGCACCAGCAATACCGTCATCGCCCGCTGGAATCCAGCGACGGAACGCCCGGAGACGCTGTCTCTACCGGGTTTAAGTGGGAGCCTGGGGACGCTGCCACCGCTGGTGCCGAGCCTAGTCTATGTGGAGAAGCCCACCGCCGAGGGGGTGGTGGTGGGGCAGGCGGTGCGCGATCGCGGCCTCGATATCGCCGCCGATCCGCGCTTTTTTGCCAACCTGAAGCGGGGCATTGGCACGCCGTTACAGGGGTTTTTGCCCGATATTGACGGAGAATCCCTCTCCTTTGAGCAGTTGGGGGAATGGTTTTTGCGATCGCTTTTAACCCAGGTGCGTGCCGTAGCTGGAGACGACGACACCTTGGTGCTGACGGTACCGGTGGACAGCTTTGAGTCCTACCGCCTGTGGCTGGGGGATGTGGCCACCGCCCTCGACTTCAAGGAAGTGCGGTTAATCGATGAGCCGACGGCGGCGGCCTTGGGCTATGGCCTAACGGGGGAGCAAACCCTGCTGGTACTCGACTTTGGCGGCGGCACGCTGGATTGGTCTATGGTGCGCCTGGTGGCCCCAGCTCAGCAGCAGCCGGTGGGCTTTTTGCTCAAGTGGCGGGGGCAGGGCCGCGAGCAAACCAGCGTCCAAAAACCAGAACTGGCGCGGGTGCTGGCGAAGGCGGGAGAAAACCTGGGCGGAGCCGACATTGACCAGTGGCTGGTAGACCATTTTGCGGCCCAGGGAGTGCCCAGCGGCGCGGTGGTGCAGCGACTGGCGGAGCGGCTGAAAATTGCCCTGTCAGACCAGACCGAGGCGGCAGAAGCCTACTTCGACGACGAAACCTTTGACACCTACGACCTGGCCCTGACCCGCGACCAGTTCGAGGAAATTCTCGCCCAGCACCAGTTTTTTGAGCGACTGGAGAAAGGTCTGGCCCAGGTGTTGCAGCAGGGCCAGCGCCAGGGCATTGACCAAGAGGCCATCGACGCGGTGCTGCTGGTGGGGGGCACCGCGCAAATACCGGCGGTGCAGCAGTGGGTGACGCAGCAGTTTGGGGCCGAGAGGGTGAAGGGCGATCGCCCCTTTGAGGCCGTCGCCCAGGGGGCGCTGCAAGTTGCCCAGGGCCTGGCGATCGAAGACTTTCTCTACCACAGCTACGGCATTCGCTTTTGGGACAGGCGCAACAACCGCCACGGCTGGCACCCGATTCTCAACCAGGGTCAGCCCTACCCCATGGCTGCCCCGGTCGAAATCACCCTGGGCGCTTCGGTGGAAAAGCAGCCCAGCATTGAGCTGATCGTCGGCGAGCTGGGGGCGGCTAGCACCCAGACCGAGGTGTATTTTGAGAATGGTCGCCTGGTCACCCGCCAGCTGGGCGGCGATGCGCCCTCGGTGCAGCCGCTGAATGACCGCGAGGGGGCACGCACCGTTGCTCAGCTCGACCCGCCGGGGTTTCCGGGGAGCGATCGCGTGCGGATGCTGTTTAGAGTGGATGGCGATCGGCTGCTGCGGATCACGGTCGAAGACATTCTTACCGGCAACACGCTGCTAGATAACGAGGCTGTGGTGCGGCTGAGTTAGGTTTACCTCAACTATTTCGCTGTCTCTAGAACCTAAGATCAACCGGGCTTTTGCGCCGGGTATAACCAATCCCGCCACTGATATCCCATAGGTAGATGCGATCGCCTATACCGCCACTGAGCTTGAACTTCTTGGATCGGGTAGCTTGGTTGTAATCAGCGCCGCCGCCAGCACAAACACGCTCGATGCCCAGAGACAGCCCACCAGCCCAAACCACTGATAAAACAACCCCGACGTAATCGTCCCCAGCAGCCGCCCGCCGGAGTTGGCCATGTAGTAAAAGCCCACATTCAGGGTCACATCTTTATCTTCGGTATAGGCCAGCACCAGGTATGAGTGCACCGCCGAGTTAAAGGCAAACACAATGCCAAACACAATCAGCCCGCCCGTCACCGCAATATCGCCCCGCACCCCCGACATCAGCGTTAGCGCAATCAGCGCCGGAATCGCCGTCAAAATCGAGGTCCAAAACAAAATGGTTTTGGCCTTGGGCACCACCTTGCCCTCGCTATTTTTTCGCAGCAATTGCGGGGCTAAAAATTGCACAATGCCGTAGCCAATCACCCAGATGGCCATATAGGTGCCCACCTGCATAAACGTCCAGCCCAGCACCTCGTACAAAAACACCGGCAGCGCCACCACAAACCACACATCCCGCGAGCCAAACAAAAAGAACCGCGCCGCCGAGAGCACGTTGATTTGCTTGCTCTTAGAAAACAGCTGCTTGAAGGTGACCTTTTTGCCAATCTTGCCCATGCCAGCGGGCAGCAGCGCCCCCGACAGCAAAATCACCCCCAGCACCGCCGCCTGAATCAGCAGCGCCGGGCTAAAACCCACCCGCTCTAGCAGGGCCGCCCCGATAAAAAAGCCCACGCCCTTCAGTGCGTTCTTTGACCCGGTCAGCACCGCCACCCACTTAAACAGCCGCGACTCCGCCGACCTCGGCACCACCAGGCGAATGGCGCTCTTTGAACTCATCTTGGTGAGATCCTTCGCTACTCCCGAAAACGCCTGGGCCACCATCACAAAGCCCACCTGCCCCAGCACCGCCCAGTCGGGGTTCAAAAAGCTCAGCATCACCAGGGCGAAAATTTGCAGGGCAATGCCGCCGTAGAGGGTCTGCCTAATGCCCACCTGGGAACCAATCCAGCCGCCGAGGAAGTTGGTCACCACGCCAAACACTTCGTAGAAGAGAAACAGCATGGCGATCTCAAACGGGGTGTAGCCCAGCACGTGGAAGTGCAGCAGCACCATCATTCGCAGGGCACCATCGGTGACGGTAAAGCCCCAGTAGGCGGCGGTGATGATCGCGTAGTTGCGCAGGCTCTCGGGCTTGAAGGTGGAGGAGGTCATGGGGGTGGGGAGTGGATGAGTGTGTGAGTGGATGGGTGGGTGGGTGAAGAGACGAGGAAGGTGAGGAGATGAGGAAGAGTTGTAGGGTGGGCACTGCCCACCACCGATAAAATGCTGTCCACAATTCACTCTAGGGAGCAAGGTTCAGAGACTCTGCGCCACCTTGCGGGCTAGCTCCGCCATGCGGCAGGAGTAGCCCCACTCGTTGTCGTACCAGGCAAGAATCTTTACCTGGGTTTCGTCGACCACCATGGTCGAGAGGGCGTCGACGATAGAAGACCGGGGGTCATTGAGGTAGTCAACCGATACCAGGGGGCGAGTCTCATAGCCGAGAATGCCTTGCAGGGGGCCATCGGCGGCGGCTTTGAGCAGCTGATTCACTTCGTCTACGGTGGTGGGCCGCTCGACCTCAAACACGCAGTCGGTGAGGGAGGCATTGAGCAAGGGCACCCGCACCGCCAGGCCGTTGAGCTTGCCCTTGAGCTCGGGGTAGATCAGGGTGATGGCGGTCGCCGACCCGGTGGTGGTGGGGATCAGCGACAGGCCCGTGGCGCGGGCGCGGCGCAGGTCTTTGTGGGGGGCATCGACAATGGTCTGGGTGTTGGTATGGTTGTGAACCGTGGTAATCACCCCGTGGCGAATGCCCAGCCCTTCATGGATGACTTTGACGACGGGGGCCAGACAGTTGGTGGTGCAGGAGGCCGCCGTTAGCAGGTTGTGCTCCGCCGGGTCGTACTGGTCGTCGTTGATGCCGTAGACCACATTCAGCGCCCCCTCTTTGACCGGGGCGGCGACGATCACTTTTTTGACGCCGTTGTCGTAGTAGGGGGCCAGAGATTCGACAGTACGAAACTTGCCGGAGCACTCCAGCACAATGTCGACGCCGTGATCGGCCCAGGGCACTGCGCCGGGGGATGCACCGCTGCTAAAGCTGAGGGGAGTGCCGTCAATGGTGACTTTTTCGCGGCCGATCGCCTCGACTTCGGGTGCCCAGCGACCGTGGACGGAGTCAAACTTGAGCAGGTGCGCTGCGGTTTCAAAGCCGCCCTTGATCTCGTTGATATGCACAAACTCTAGCTCTGGGAAGGCCCAGCCCGCCCGCAGCACCAGCCGCCCAATGCGACCAAATCCGTTAACGGCAACTCTGACCATTTCGACATCCTCCCTAGCGCATGGCAAATGAAGCTAGCCGCAGCACTGAGCAACCAGCCTCATTTCAAAAAAAGTTGATGTTTTGATTATTTCAAAAAAAATTGATATGTCAAGTCATGCAGACTACATCCGCCTGGGGACAGTGGAAGCTGTGCCCTCACCGCAAGCCGCTGGCTGTGCAGTAAACTATGGACAAAGCAGCCCTAGAGCATTGCCGAGTATCGAGATGGTGCAGGCCCCACATCAGCCCCTGAGCTTTGAAGCATTTCTAGATCAATACCCCAGCGGCGGGGGCCGTTACGAGCTGATTGAAGGCGAGGTGGTTGAGGTGCGGCCCACTGGTGCCCATGAAGACATTGGTGGGTTTATTGCCCTGAAGCTGGGCGTTCTGATTGACCAAGCAGGCTTGCCCTTCACGATTCCCCGTACCTGCGTGGTGAGGCCTGCGCGGCCCAATGCGGGCTACATCCCCGACGTGGCAGTGCTTAATCGCGCCCAGCTCCAGCACGAACCGCTGTGGGAAAAATCGTCTACCGTCTGCAATGGTGCCACGATCAAGCTGGTGGTAGAGGTGGTCAGCACCAACTGGCGCGACGACTACGGCCTCAAGCTGGCCGACTACGAGGCCATGGGGATTGAGGAATACTGGATTGTGGATTTTCGCGCTTTGGGGGCGGCGCGGGTGATTGGTCAGCCCAAGCAGCCCACGATTACGCTCTGCACCCTGGGGGCCGATGGCTATCAGCTAGAGCGATTTACGGCCGCTCAGCCATTGCTGTCACTAACCTTCCCTGAGTTAGCCCTGACAGCCCAGCAAATCTTTGACGCTGGTGTAGCCTACCGTCAGGGCCAATAGAAAGGGTAATAGCTGCGATCGCCCCTGTAGGCCTCAATCGATGGCAAAGTCGGCCTGGGCGCTGCCAGAGACTAGATGGCGGGTGAGGGCGATCGCCCCCAGCGGCAAAAAATGGCACCAGGCCGCCAGTCGTCGGTATTTCAGCGCTATGGACTGCTCAGCCTCCATAGCCTCCCCCTCCAGGTGTGGCAATTTGAATGCAGTCCCCCGGTGCCACCGCTACCGTCGCCTGCCCCGGCAGCACCTCCACCTGGCCATCGGCGCGAATTACAGAATTTTCGCCCACCTGCCCTGGCTGACCGCCCGCTAGCCCAAAGGGCGGCACCCGGCGATGGTTCGAGAGAATCGCCGCCGTCATCGGTTCGCGAAATTCTACCCGCCGCACAATGCCGTTGCCGCCAGCATATTCCCCGGCCCCGCCGCTGCCCTGGCGAATGGCAAACTCCCGCAGCAGCACCGGAAACCGCCATTCCAGCACTTCGGGGTCGGTCAGCCGCGAGTTGGTCATGTGGGTATGTACCGCATCGGTACCGGGGAAGCCAGGGCCAGCCCCGGAGCCACCGCAGATGGTTTCGTAGTACTGATGATGCTGATTGCCAAAGGTAAAATTGTTCATGGTGCCCTGGGAGGCGGCGATCGCACCCAGCGCCCCGTACAGCGCATCGGTCACCGCCTGAGACACCTCCACATTGCCCGCCACCACCGCCGCCGGGTAGCGCGGGTTTAGCATTGAGCCTGTGGGAATTTGAATTTCCAAGGGTTTCAGACAGCCCGCATTGAGGGGAATATCGTCATCCACCAGGGTGCGAAACACATAGAGCACCGCCGCCTTGCATACCGCTGTGGGGGCGTTGAAATTGCTGGGCCGCTGGGGAGAAGTGCCGGTGAAGTCGATGCGGGCGCTGCGCTGTGCGTGGTTCACCGTTACCCGTACAGAAATCTGGCTGCCGTCATCCATTTCGTAGGTAAACTGCCCATTGTGGAGGCGATCAATCACCCGCCGCACGCATTCCTCGGCGTTGTCTTGTACGTGCTGCATGTAGGTCTGCACGGTGTCGAGACCGTAGTGATCGACCAGCTTTTGCAGCTCCTGCGCCCCCTTGGCATTGGCCGCAATTTGCGCCTGCAAGTCGGCAATATTCTGCGTTGAGTTCCGCACAGGATAGGGTGCCGTAGTCAGGGTTTCTAGCAATTCAGTTTCTAAGAAACGACCCTGATCTACGAGCTGCACGTTGTCGAGCAGCACGCCCTCTTCTTCGATGCTGGTGCTATCCGGTGGCATGGAGCCGGGGGTAATGCCGCCGATGTCGGCGTGGTGCCCACGGGAGGCAACGTAGAACTGTGGGCGGGGGGATGGGGGGATGGGGGGATGGGGGGATAGAGTTGGAGAAGAGTTTGGATGTCCGTCTGTCCCCGACCGGGAGGGGTAGGGGTGGGTCTCCTCCAAAAACACTGGCGTAATCACAGTAATATCTGGCAAATGGGTACCGCCGTTGTAGGGGTTGTTTTGCAGGTACACATCCCCTGGCTTGAGACTGTCGCCCTTGGCCTCAATCAAACTCCGCACGCTCTCACCCATTGACCCAAGATGGACAGGGATATGAGGCGCATTAGCCACGAGCTGCCCCTGCGGGTCAAACACGGCGCAAGAAAAGTCTAGCCGCTCTTTGATATTCACCGAGTAGCTGGTGTTTTGCAGCGTGATCCCCATCTCTTCGGCTACAGCGCGGAAGAGGTTGTTGAAGATTTCGAGCAAAACAGGGTCAGGCAGTTTTGAATTTTGTAAGTCCTTCGGACTGGCTGCGCCTACGCCAAGCGTCTCCGGAGGAGAAATTTTGAATTTTGAATTCCTGACTCCTATCGCCTGTCCACTGACCTCCTTCCTCAAAATCAAATGCCCCTTTGTCGTCAGAGTTGCCCCCCATCCCGGCTCTACAACATTGGTGCCCGTCGGTTCAATGACCAGGGCTGGGCCTGCGATCGCATCTCCCGGACACAGACCATCGCGATGGTAAACAGGCGTATCGTGCCACCCATCGGCGGTGTAGACCGGGACGGTGGTTTTAGGCGTGAGGGGCTGGGTGCGGACTCTATGGATCTCCGGTTCTTCTGGGCTGTGGGTGTGGCCAATCACCTCAACGGCGGCGGCATCGACAATCAGCCGCTTACCCTCCTGGGCAAAGCCGTAGCGCTGGCGGTGCAGGGTGGTGAACTGCGATCGCATCGCTTCCACCCCAGCAAAATCCACCGCCAGCACCGAATCCGTCCCCTCATACTTCAGCAACAGCCGAGGCAACACCTGGGGCAATGCTGGATTTTGGACCACCCCATCCCCTCCAAGGAGGGGATGGGGTGGGTCTGCCGGGGATTTTGAATATTGGATGGGATGCTCTTGCTCCCCTCGCCCCCTGGGAGAGGGGCCGGGGGTGAGGGCCTCAAACCCCTGCTGCCCCAATTCCTCCAACCCCCTATCGGTCAAAGACTTCACCACCCGCTGAATCTCGCCCAGCGTCTCCTCCTCCAGCGGTAGCTCGACCGATCGCTCATTCAGCGACCTGACATCCGCCAGCCCCATGCCGTAGGCCGACAGCACCCCCGCGTAGGGATGCAGAAACACCTCCGTCATGCCCAGGGCATCGGCGATTAGGCAGGCGTGCTGGCCCCCGGCCCCGCCAAAGCTGCACAGCACGTAGTCTGAAACGTCATAGCCCCGCTGCACCGATATTTTTTTGATCGCGTTGGCCATTT